>JACQVA010000025.1 GCA_016210005.1 Deltaproteobacteria bacterium
ACCGGTCCCGATCCACCGCGCTGACCGGTGGCGGCGCAGCCGGTTCCCACCCCGCTGATCCGTCGCTCCGTCTCGGTGGCCCGGTCGCAACCGATCGCCCCGGAAAAATCGAGCTATGCATGCTCACCGGAAGGACACGCTTGCGCTCGCTGATGTCGCGAATCGCGGCTACGATCACGACTCCTTCCCCGGTTGCTAGCGGGCTCAGACTGATTTCGAGCGGAAATTCGCTGCCGTCGCTCCGCACGCCGTAGAGATCCAGCCCACTCCCCATCGGGCGCACACGCGTGGCGGCAAAGTACTGCGCCCGATGGCCGGCGTGAGTGGCGCGGAATCGTTCGGGCACCAGCCGCTCCACCGGTTGTCCACGCAAATGCTGCGCTGAGTAACCGAAGAGCTGCTCGGCTAGGGCGTTGCTCAGCAAGATCTCCCCCGCTTGGTTGACGACCAGCAAGGCATCGGGAGAAAGCGCCAGCAAGAGCAGCAATTGCTCCTCGCTCGCCGCGGTCTGCGGCGCTGGCGCGATCTGCTCGGTGCGAGTGGCTCCTGGGTGGCTCATGGCTCAGCTGCTGACGTCCGCTCCGCGATTCGTTCTCGCTCTTCCGAGCGGCTCCGCGTCTGCGGCAGGCCCGGAATTACTCACGCGGACAGGCTCCGGCAGGCGCAGCGGAGCGACGCCACTCGTCAGCGGTCACCGATCTGATCACATCCTTGTGAGCTCTTTTCATTGGCATCTCTGTGCTCTCGGTACCCTCGGGGGTGAGGGTTCTGGCGCTCTGGGGCTAGCTCTCGTGCGGCCCCGCAAACGGCGGCTGATTGATCAGCATCCAGTACATCTTGAGCGCGCCGACGGTGTCGGAGAAAGTTCCGAAATCGACCGGCTTGACGATGTACGAGTTGATCCCCAGCTCGTATGCCGCGGCGATGTCGGCGTTCTCACGCGAGGTGGTCATGACGATGATCGGCACCTGCTTCCACACCGGGTGTTGGCGGGCTTGGCGCAGCACCTCGATGCCGTCGACGTTGGGCAAGCGCAAGTCAAGCAGCACCAGCAACGGCAGCTCGTGGTCCTGCGGGCTCGCGTGCGCCTCGATGTAGCGCAGCGCCTCTTCGCCGTCGCGGCAGACGGCGATCGGGTTGGCCACGTTGTGCTCGGTGAAGGCTTGCAAGGTCAGATCGACGTCCATCGGATTGTCTTCCACCAGCAGGATGGGCCGCAGCGGTGGGTGGGCGCTGAAGACTTGCGTCAGCGACTCGGCCGGGACCGCCTCACGTTGCAAGAGCAGGCCTACCTGCTGCTTGGCCAGCTCCAGCTCCCCCACCTTCCCCAGCAGGGTCTGCCGCAGCAGGCGGGCGTGCTCTTTGTCGGCTTGCTCGCCCGGCGATCCTGCCGCCGGCGCCTGCCGCAACACCTCCGCCACGGTTTGCAGGATCACTTCTTTCGGCGATGGCTTGAGGATGATGTGCGACACCTTGCACAGCTCAGCCAGGTCACGGGCCTCGGATTCGGCAAATATGGCGCTGCAAAAGATCACCGGGGTCTTCGCGGTTGCCGGGTCCTGGCGCAGGGCTTTGACGAAGTCGTAGCCATCCATCACCGGCATGACGATATCGGCGATCACCAGATCGGGATGCCGGCTACGTGTCAGCGCCAGCGCCTCTTCGCCGTCGGACGCCTCCAATACCTGGTGGCCCGCGCCGCTGAGCACGGCGTCGAAAGCAAGGCGGTCGGACGGGCGATCGTCGGCAATCAGGATGGTGGCCATAGCGCGATCCTTTCACTGCGGCTGCGCGGGTTGCAACCTCCCGGGAAAGTAAGCTTTGAGCCTACTACACTCCCAGCCGAAAACTCAATGACCTAAGCGAGGTAAGGTCAGGGTGTGCGACAAATCTGTGGGTAACGTGCAGCCGACCGGGCAAATCCTCACCAGTGTCAGGCCGAGGCCCATGGCCGAAAGGGACGCAATCTGTCATTCCCGCGAAAGCGGGAATCCACGGCACCGGCCATAACACCGAACCACGTTACCCACGAATTTGTCGCGCACCCGTCAGGGCACGGCAAGGTCAGTTGTTCCTGAAGAGCGATGCCGAGACGGCGGGCGAATTGACCCGCCGGCGATTGCTCCGTAGAGTTGCCCTCCCAGCCTATGACCGCCACCAGTCACAATCGTTGCGTGTGCATCCACGCCCATTTCTACCAGCCGCCGCGGGAGAACCCGTGGCTGGAGGCGGTTGAGGCGCAGGACTCGGCGGCGCCGTATCACGACTGGAACGAACGGGTGGCGGCGCAGTGCTACGCCCCCAATGCCCGCGCCCGCCTGCTCGACGCGCAGCAGCGCATCGTGCGCCTGGTCAACAACTACGAGCACGTCAGCTTCAATATCGGGCCGACGCTGATGAGTTGGCTGGCGGCCAACGCACCGGAAACCTACGCCGCCATTCAGCGCGCCGACCGCGAGAGTGTGCGCCGTTTGGGCCACGGCAATGCCATCGCCCAAGCCTACGGCCACGCGATCATGCCGCTGGCGGACGCGCGCGACCGGGTGACGCAGGTGCGCTGGGGCATCCGTGACTTCGAGCACCGCTTCGCTCGCCGGCCGGAAGGCATGTGGCTGCCCGAGACCGCCGTGGACAACGCCAGCTTGCGGGTGCTGGCCGAGCACGGCATTCGCTTCACGATCCTGGCGCCGCATCAGGCCGCGCGCGTGCGCCGCGCCGGCAGCACGGCCTGGGAGGATCTCGGCCCGCACGGCATCGACTCGCGCCGCGCCTATCGCTGGCACTCGGGCAAGGCGGAATTGGCGTTGTTCTTCTACGATCACGATCTCGCCCATGGCGTCGCCTTCAGCGGCTTGCTCAACGATGGCGCGGCGTTTGCGCAGCGGCTGCTTGGCGGTTTCGCGCCGGCAGCCGCGGCACCACAGCTGGTGCACCTGGCGACTGACGGGGAATCTTACGGGCACCACCACCGCTTCGGCGAGATGGCTCTAGCCTACGCTATCCAAAAGCTCGCCGCCGAGTCCGCGATCGAGCTGACCAACTACGCCGCCTTCCTCGCTCGCGGCGGAGTTTTGGACGAAGTGCAGATCATCGAGGAGAGCTCGTGGAGTTGTGTTCACGGCATCGAACGCTGGCGCAGCGATTGCGGCTGCAACAGCGGCGGACATCCGGGCTGGCGCCAAACCTGGCGCAAGCCGCTGCGCGAGGCGTTGCACTGGCTCAAGGACGAAGTCGATCGCCGGTTCGAGGACTCCGGCGCGCTGCTGCCGAATCCATGGGCGGCGCGCGATGCCTACATCGAAGTGCTGCTCGATCGCTCGAACACGCGGCGCACGGCCTTCTTAGCGGCCCATGCGCGGCCGGGGCTGACGCCCAAGGAACGGGTGCGGGTGTGGAAGCTGCTGGAAATGCAGCGAGCCGCGCTGCTGATGTTCACCAGCTGCGGCTGGTTCTTCGATGACCTCTCGGGCCTCGAGACCACGCAGGTGTTGCGTTACGCCGGCCGCGCGATGCAGTTGGCGGCGGAAGTGGGCCCGCCGCTGGAGCCGGATTTCCTGGCGCGTTTGGATCAGGCGCACAGCAATTTGCCGGGCAGGCCGGGCGGCCGGCAGATCTACCGCCAGCAAGTGGCGCCGGCCGCGGTCACGCTGCCGCGCGCGGCGGCGCACGCGGTGCTCAGCAGCGTGTTCGCCACCGCCGGTGAGCTGCCGGCGGGCGCCTACACTTATCGCTTCGAGTCGCTCGAACGGGTGCGTCGCGCCGCCGGCAGCGCGACGCTGGCACTCGGGAGCGTGCGGGTGCAGGCCGAGATCACGGAAGAGGCCGCGACCTACGCTTACGCCGCGCTCTACTTGGGCGGGCACGACGCCCACTGCGCGATTGGCGGTCCGGACGTGCTCTCAAGCTTTCCCGACCTGCCGGCGCGTCTCGCGGCGGTGTTCGCGCGCGAGCCGCTGAGCGCGGTGGTGCGCGCCATCGACGCGGTATTCGGGGCCGCAGGCTATTCGCTGCGCGACTTGTTCCAGGCCCAGCGGCGCGCCATCCTGCACGGCATCGCGGCCCAAGCGTTCCGGCCCTGCGTCAGCGAGCTGGAACAAGTGTTCGATCAGCATCGCCGCATGCTCGACTTCCTGCGCGAGACCGATGTGCCGGTGCCGGAGGCTTTTCGCGAAGTGGCGCACGTGGTCTTGCAGGAGCGGCTGATGGCAGCCGTGCATCAACTGGCGGCCGGGGACAACAGCTTCGCGGCAGTGGCGGCGCTGTGGGAGGACGCCGGGCGCTGGGAGGTTAAGCTGCCGCTACCGCCGTTGACGGCGGCGCTGGAAGAGGGTTTGCGACAGGTCATGACCAAGCTAGCCGCGGATGCGCCGGCACAGGCGGGGCGCGCCGAGGCGCTACTCGATGCAGCGGCGCTGTTTGGAGTGACGCTGAATCTGTGGGCGGCGCAAAACGCTTACTACGACTTCGCCAGCGGGGGCGCGCCGGCGACGGCGTTGGCGCTGCCGCTGCTGCGCCGACTACGCCAGCGGCTGGGCTTCGCCCCGTTGCCGCCGGGTTGACCATTCCGGCGCCGCTGTGAGAAGGAAGGCCCCGAAACAATGCGGCGGCGCCTCGGGCGCGAAGTCGCGGGAGCAAATGCATGGCACATGCGGACATCGAATCGGTATTGACGGAACGGCGGCTATTCGCCCCGGCGGCTGACTTCAGCGCTCGGGCGCATGTGCCGAGCCTGGCCGAGTACGAGCGGTTGGCCACTGCGGCGGCCGCCGACCCGCAGGCGTTCTGGGCCGGAATTGCGCGCGAGCTCGACTGGTTCAGCCCCTGGCGGGCGGTGCTGGAATGGAAGCCGCCGTTTGCCAAGTGGTTCGTCGGGGCGACCACCAACTTGTCGCACAACTGCCTCGACCGCCATCTCAGCGGCTGGCGCCGCAACAAAGCCGCGATCATCTGGGAAGGGGAGCCGGGCGACAGCCGGGTGCTGACCTACCAGGACTTGCATCGTGAAGTGTGCACGTTCGCCAACGTGCTCAAGCGCCTGGGCGTGCACAAGGGCGATCGCGTTGGACTCTATCTCCCGATGATCCCCGAGTTGGCCATCGCCATGCTGGCCTGCGCCCGCATCGGCGCCAGCCACAGCGTGGTCTTCGGCGGCTTCAGCGCCGAGGCGCTGCGCGACCGGATGAACGACGCCCAGGCCAAGGTGGTGGTCACCGCCGACGGCGGCTACCGCCGCGGGCAGTTGGTGCCGTTGAAGGCCAACGTCGACGAGGCCCTGCGCGATGCCCCGAGCGTGGAGCACGTGGTGATGGTGCGGCGCACGGGCGAGACCGTGGCCACCAAGGGCGGGCGCGATCATTGGTGGCACGAGCTGATGGCAGAGGTTTCCGACCAATGCCCGGCCGAGCCGCTCGATGCCGAGCACCCGCTGTTCATCCTCTACACCAGCGGTACCACCGGCAAACCCAAGGGCATCGTCCACACCACCGGCGGTTACATGGTGCAGACCTACATTTCGAGCAAGTGGGTGTTCGACCTGCGCGAAGAGGACACCTTCTGGTGCACCGCCGACATCGGCTGGGTGACCGGGCACAGCTACGTCGTCTACGGCATCCTGGCCAACGGTGCCACCAGCGTGATGTACGAAGGCGCCCCCAATTTCCCCGAGCCCGACCGGCTGTGGCGCATCATCGACAAGTACCGGGTGAGCGTTTTCTACACCGCCCCCACCGCCATCCGCAGCTTTGCCAAATGGGGCCGCGAGTGGCCGCGCAAACACCGCCTCGACAGCCTGCGACTGTTGGGCACCGTCGGTGAGCCGATCAATCCCGAGGCCTGGATCTGGTACCACGAAGAAATCGGTAAGCAGCGCTGCCCGATCGTCGACACCTGGTGGCAGACCGAAACCGGAGCGATCATGATCACGCCCTTGCCCGGGGCCACGGCCACCAAGCCGGGCTCGGCCACCCGGCCGTTCCCGGGCATTGCCGCCGCGGTAGTCACCCGCGACGGGCAGCCGGTCGGCCCCAATCAGGGCGGCTTCCTGGTGATCAAGCAGCCGTGGCCGGGCATGCTGCGCACCATTCACGGCGACCCCGACCGCTACGTGCAGCAGTACTGGAGCCAGGTCGACGGCTGCTACTTCACCGGCGACGGCGCCCGCTGCGACCCGGACGGCTACTTCTGGATCATGGGGCGCGTCGATGACGTGGTCAACGTTGCCGGCCATCGCCTCGGCACAATGGAAGTGGAGAGCGCGCTGGTGAGTCATCCGGCGGTGGCCGAGGCGGCGGTGGTGGGACGCCCCGACGCGGTCAAGGGCCAGGCGATCGCCGCCTTCGTGACGCTCGAGGGTGGCAACAAGGCCACCGAAGCGCTCAAGCTGGCGCTGCGCGATCATGTCGCCAAGGAAATCGGCGCCTTCGCCCGCCCCGACGACATCCGCTTCACCGATTCCCTGCCCAAAACCCGCAGCGGTAAGATCATGCGCCGGCTGCTGCGCGACATCGCCGGCGGCAAGGACACTGTCGGTGATACCACGACGCTCGAAGACTTGTCGGTCTTGGCCCGGCTGCGCGAAGAAGAAGAGTGACCCGGGCGCCGGCCGCGATTTGAAGGCATATGCCGCTCACGCTCCACAACACGCTCTCCGGGCGCCAGGAGGAGTTCGTCCCGCTGGTGCCGGGCAAAGTCGGCATGTACGTCTGCGGCGTGACCGTGTACGACCGCTCGCACGTCGGCCATGCCCGGGCGCTGGTGACCTTCGACGTGCTCTTTCGCTACTTGCAGCATTGCGGCTACGAGGTGACCTTCATCCGTAACTTCACCGACGTCGACGACAAGATCATCAAGCGCGCCAACGAGGCGGGCATCAGCACCGCCGACCTGGTCGAGAGCAACATCCGCGCCTTTGCCGAAGACATGGCCGTGCTTGGTTGCCGGGCGCCGACGCTGGAGCCGCGCGCCACGCAGCACATCCCCGAGATGATCGAGCTGATTGAAGAGTTGATCGAGCGCCGGTTGGCGTACCCCGCCGGCGGCGACGTCTACTTCGCCGTCGACAAGTTCCCGGGCTACGGCAAGCTGTCCAAGCGCAAGCTCGACGACATGCAGGCCGGCGCCCGCATCGAGGTGGACGAGCGCAAGCAACATCCGATGGACTTCGCCCTGTGGAAGGCGAGCAAGCCGGACGAGCCGTGGTGGGAGAGCCCGTGGGGCAGAGGCCGGCCCGGCTGGCACATCGAGTGTTCGGTGATGAGCAGCAAGTACCTCGGCCAGCCCTTCGACATTCACGGTGGCGGCACGGACCTGATCTTCCCCCATCACGAGAACGAGATCGCGCAGTCCGAGGCAGCCAAGGGCTGCGCCTTCGCCCGCTACTGGGTGCACAACGGCATGGTGACGATCGACAAGGAAAAGATGTCCAAGTCGCTGGGCAACTTCATGACCGTGCAACAGGCGGCGGCGCGCGTGGGCGGCGAGGCCCTGCGGTTGTTTACCATCGGCACGCATTACCGCAGCCCGCTCGACTTCTCCGAGCAACGGTTGGACGACGCCGCCGGCAACATCGTGCGCATCTACGAGGCGCTGGCGCGCGCAGAGGATGTGCTGCAAGGCGAGTCCGCCCCCGCCGATGCCGCGGTGATGGCGGAATTCAACGCGGCTATGGACGATGACCTCAACACGGCGCGGGCACTGGCGGTGGTGTTCGACACCGTGCGCGCCCTCAACCGCGCGCTCGACGGCGGCGATGCGGCTGCCGCCGGCCCGCTGTACGCGGCGCTGCGGGCGCTCGGCGCGGTGCTGGGCATCGCCCAGGCCGCGCCGCACGAGTTTCTCGCCCGGCAGCGCCGCCAGCATCTGGAAGCCACCGAGGTCAACCCCGCCGAGATCGAGCGCCTGATCGCGGCGCGCAACGCCGCGCGCAAGGCGCGCGACTTCAAGCGCGCCGACGAGATCCGCGCCGAGCTGAAAGCCAAAGGTATCGTCCTCGAAGACGGCCCCAGCGCTACGAGCTGGCGGGTCGAACGCTAGCGCATGATCGGGCTCGCGCAGACGCCAAGACGCACAGGGCTGGGGCGCCTTGGGTCCGTGCGTAGCCCAGCTTTACGTTGGCTGCGATCAAGGGTATGTCAGCCGCGCGACCTCAGCGTACTTGTCGTCGCAGCAACCGCACGCGCCCGTAGCTCAGGTGGACTAGAGCGACTGGCTTCGAACCAGTAGGTCGGGTGTTCGAATCACCCCGGGCGCGCTCTCTTCTTTCTCCGCATTCCTCGCTGCTTACGAAGTCGTCCTCGGCAGCTGACTCGGCCTCAGGGTGCCCACAGGGCGCCTGTTGCCCGCCACCTTGGCGAACTGCGAGGCGGTTGCCCCAAAACCGCCGCGCCCTGCCCCTTTATTCGGAGTGCATACAACAACGAGCCTGAATACAACGATTACAACGAGGGCGCCCTTGACAACGCGAATCGATCTGAGGCAGGAAGGGCTCCACGTTTTCACCCAAGCGTTGCACGATTAGATTCCGAGGAGGGGACATGCTACCGCTCCGAAAGCTGTCGAGTGGTGCGCACAATCTTGTCACGCTAAGCCGCGCGGCTAGCCGCCTCGTGCTAACTCTGGCGTGGGTCGCGGCTGTCACCGGCATCGTGACTGCTCGCGGTGAACCTGCGCTTGGTTCACAGTGTCAAATTGCCGGTGACGTGGTCGCACCAAATACGGGCGACGTGCTTGTCGGTGGGCTCCTGGCTCGACAGGCGTACAAGCTCCATCTGAACACCAGCGAGGGGCCAAACGGCACATTGGCCGTCCAATGCCGGGCCGCAGCGTGCCCCGACTGCTGTCAAATGGCCTTACCCGAGGGATTGCAGTGGGGGGTTGTATTCGTGACGGTGGAAACGCCAACGGCTCCGCCGCATCCAGCAAGGGATTTCTCAGGGTTCACGAAGCTCGCGGTCGAACTGCGCGCGCAGCAGGCCGGGCAGCGGATAAGAGTCGGTATCAAGGACGCCTGTGCGCCGGATGACGGCACCGAGACCAAGGTGTTGATCAGCGGTATTGGCACTGATTGGACCACGTATCTGATTCCACTGTCGGCCTTTGCCCCCACCAATATCGGGCAGCTATACGTGCTTGTGGAGTTCGTGTTCGACGACGTAGACGGCGAAGAGCCGGCACAGACAACGGCTTTCCGCTCGGTGCGTTTTTTGACCGACGACCCTACGCCGACAGTCACGTCGGTCAACAGCCCGACTGTTACCGCAACCGCGACGGCTTCCTCGACGGCAACGTCAACAGTTACCCCCATTGCGACTTCAACCGCGACACCTACCGAACCACCGAGCGCCACGCCAACCCCACCCTCAACTCCGACGGCATCCGCAAGCCCGAGCGCGACGCCAACTACGACAGGTCAGTACACATTCACACAGGAGCCCACCGCGTCGGCTTCCACCACGCCGCCAAGCAGCGCTACACCGACCGAGACGAACACCGTGCCGGCGACTGCGTCGCCTTCGGCACCTCCCACTCAGACCGAGGACCCAAGCCCGACGCCCACGCTCACGGCAACAGACGGGCCAACGGTGACTGCTACCCTTGCGAATTCGGCAACACGGACGCCGACTGAGACCGCTACGTCTCCGGTCACGATTGCACCGAGTGCAACACACACCCCGTCGCGCACGTCGACTTTGCCGCGATCGCCGAGTGCGACGCGCACTGCGACGCTTCCCGCTCCTGACATGGTCCCGATTCCCAGCGACGTGAATTGCGATCGGCTCGTGACCGCCGCCGACCTGATAGCCATTCAGCTCAGGCGCAGCAACCCGAGCGCCTTTGCATCGTGCGGCGAGCGCGAATTGGACGGGATTCCAGGCCTCGGTGCCGGCGACCTCGCCGTGCTTACCGAACACGTCTTCGAGGGCGAGGATCTCGGCGTCCGGGCGCCGGTGGGCACCGTTTTCATTCCGTCCGGCAGCGTCTACTTCTCAATCGTTGGCACGGCTCAGCGCGGTGCGTTGGATAGCACCGTTGGCATTTATCCGTTGCTCCAGGTTCCTGATCTGCCGGGGATGTTTGTGCAGTTCAAGGCACTGCGTTTCGCAGTCACACGCTGGGTCGCGTCGGCACAAATTGGGGACGCCAACCTGCCGCCGCCGGAAGGGACACTCTTCTTCATGCAGCCGGTCGGCTCTCGGCAGGACTTGTCGGCGTTCCAGGGGCCAACGCCGGTGCGCACGCCGGCAGATCTGGAGCCAGAGTCGTTCAGTCTGCCGGTGAGCCTCCAAGTGCAACGCGGCGTGCCGCCCTTGCCATCAGCAGCGACGCCACTTGCGCGGGCGCTAAACCATTTACGGCTGGTCGCAACTGCGTATCAGACCGGACCGATTCCCCGTTTTCTCGCCAGCTACGTCGATCATCCGGGATTGCCCTTCGAGTTTCGGGAGCTGCTGCAAGATGGTCGCGCGGACCTCTACGACAACGCCATGGCCGTTCTGGCGCTGGCAGGATGCGCTTCGAGCGACGGCGAGTGTGCGGCCGACCGCGAACGAGCGCTGTCGATCTGCGACGCCATGTTGGTGGCGCAAGAGAACGATGCCCTCAAGAAGCAGGGGCTGGCGCCCGATGGGCGCCTGCGCAACATCTACCATCCGGATCCTCACTTCTTCATCAGCCCCGCGCCCAACTCCGCGACGGTCGGCGTGCAGGACTTGCAGACGTTCACGGGCAACTTGGCCTGGGCAACGCTTGCGCTGCTACGATGCGCGGAAGTCTCCGGCGACGTTCCTTACCGCGATGGCGCCGTTCGTCTGGCCAGGTACATCGCTGAGCGCTTGCGCTCGGGGGAGATCACAGGGGGCTTCAAACTCGCGGAAACCCGGTCTGAGCGATCAACCGAAAACAACCTGGCTGTCCTTGCCGCTTACAGCCGTCTGGCGCAGGCAACCGGAGACTCGCGCTGGAACGAACAGGCGCACTACGCGCGCGGATTTGTCGATTCGACGTGGAGCTCCGATGGGTCCGTACCGGCTCACTTCTTGATCGGGACCAAGGCGACTGGAGAATTGAACGCCGACCTTGTTATCGCCGATGTGCAAGCGCTCGGTGTCTTGGCGCAGGGAAGCGCGCGAGCCTCGGCGCTCACGTACGCGGAGACCCATCTGCGTGCCGATCCCTGTCGCGGGTGTGAAGGCGCATTCGGCTTCGACTTCAACGAGGATAGCGAAGATGATGGCTGCTGGATGGAGGGCACGGCTATGATGGCGCTTGCGTATCGCTCGCTGGGCAACGAGGAGCGCGCCACCGCCGTTTTCCGAAGTTTGGAAAGCGTGCAGCGCGAGGCACCCAACACCGACGGGCTCGGGTTGGTGGCCACCTGCTCCGACCATCTCGACACCGGGCTCTTCGAGAACAACGAGCAGATCCAATACTATAACGCCCTGCAGGTCGCACCGACCGCGTGGTACGTGTTGGCGCTCCGCGCCGACAACCCACTGGCGCAGCCATGAGCGCGGTGTACAGGATCCTGTTGGCGGCACTCAGCGAGATAGGCCGAGTTGCCGTTGCCTTCATCGTCTGCTCATTCTCTCTATCGCTACCTGCAGCGTTCGGCGCGGATGATCTCCCGTGCAAATGGGGAGCCGACGAAAAACGCGCGGAGGAGAAGCGCACGTTGAGAAGCACGGAGGATCTTGAGGAGATGGTCCGGCACGCGACCGATCCGCGACAACGCGGTGCGGCGCTTTTCGACCACGCCGAGCATCTGAAGACCCTCGGTGACGCTGGTACCCAGAGAGACTATGAGGCTGCCATAGGTGAGCAGCCCGGCAACCCGGCCTATGAGCTGCACTACGCCGACTACCTGAGGAATTTCCGCGGACCAAAGCAACCCTTGTTTCCCGCAGCCGAGCAACACTACTTCCGAGCGTTGGCTAAGCTTCGGCGCGCCCAAGACCTGAAGCCCGCTCAGCGGCGCTGCCTTGAGGCCCGTATCCTCCGGGGGCTCGCTGCGCTGTACGAGCGCGACGGGCTGCCGGTCGCGTATTGGGAGTTCCTTCGTTTTCTCGAAGAACCCGACGAGAATCGGCCGCTGGCGTTCTTCTCCACGCAGAACCGCTACGGGCGGTCGCTCGATGAGTTCGATCAGGCCGACGCCGTGCGCGACCTGACGGTCGGCGCGCTGTTTGCCGGAAGCAATCAACGCTTGCGCCGACCGCTCGCCGACGCGGAGCTGCGCAGCTTCATCGAACCACGGAGCCAAGTCGAAACGTTCGACCGCCTCCGCGTACGATATCGCGGATTACCGTCACTCGACCTGTTCTATGCCTACGACGACGCGAATCATGCGCAAACGACACGCTTTGATCGGCCCGGCCAGTTCAACAGCGTGGACGTCACCCGATACGGCATTGGCCTCGAACGGACATTCGATGTGTATCCGCTCTTCGACTTCTCGTTGCGCACCGAGTATGCGCGCGGCGAGCGCCGGGGCCTTGTCGAGTCAGACGCGCACGCGAAAGAGGATATCGAGTCGATCGCCGCGGCCGGTGTCTTCTCTCGCTTTGTCGGTCCCGATAAGGTCAACCTAGAGATCCGCTACTCGTTCCAGGATTTCGATCAACGGATCAAAGCGCCGAAGGATCGCAGCTTGGAGATTGTCGCGGTGACATTCGGCTACCAGCGATTCACCACTGAGCAATATGCGAACCTATTCAACATTCGCGCCTCCGAGGTGTTTGTAGGGTTGGCGCTTGGCGAGGAGAGGTTCGGCGCCGTGCACCAAAATCGTGACGACTACTTCATTGGCGCCGCCGCGCGCGGGTTGGGGTGGCTCGGTTCGAGCGAGGGGCAAGGTCGCCTCGACATCATCCTCCAGCCTACCCTCTACACGGCCAATCGTACGGGCCGTGAGGACAACGGCTCGCGGGCAGCCAGCTTGAACAACGCGCAGTATCGCACCGCCACCACGTTCTTGTATCGAATCAAAGACTACGAGAACCGCGCGACGCTGGAGGAGTTGCCGGCGGTCGGCCCGTTCCGGCTGTCGTTCCTCAATCTCGTCTTCCCTCTTGCTCACGACACCGCACTACACGGCCCCGACAGTTACGAAGACTTCAGCGCAGGCGTCGAGGTCGCTGCCAAGCTGCTTGCGGCCGCTCAGGCACGCCGAAGCTTCTTCGGCGCCACGCTGCTCGCGAGTGCGGGCTACACATACAATCGGTTTTACCGCTTGGGGAAAGATGAGCACCTGTTCGGGCTCTCAGCGAGACTTGGTTTCTAGCAACGGGGAAAGGAGAAAGTTTATGCTGCGATCGGACGCGAAGCAGGGACTGACCATCGGCCTGGGTATGTTTGCGGCTGTGCTCTTCAGTGCGAGCACCATTGTTGCCCAGGCGCCACCTGCGAGCGGTGGAACGTCGGCTATCGCGATTACCAGCCCGGCCGACGGAGCAAAGGTGACCCTGCGGTTCCTGATCCAGGGGAAGGTGCAGGATGCGAAGCTGAGCGTGTACGTGCTGGTCAAGCCGGTGACAACCAACGGCACGTGGTGGGTTCAGCCCGCGCCGACTCTCAACAGTGACGGGCATTGGCACGTGAACGCATATTTCGGCGATGCCGAGCACGGCAGCGGCGAGGACTTCAAGATCACCGCGTTGGCCAGCCCCGAGCGTGGCTTGCTCAGCGAAGGGCAACAGCTATCGACAGCGGAGCTTGAGACGCGGAGGCAAAGGCCCGGCGTGCACTCTGCGATCGTACAAGTGTCGCGCGAGTGATGCATGCACGAGCCGGCGAGCCGGCAATCATTGCAACGCGAACTGCGCGAAGGCTGCTCAGTGGAGCGTCTCGAGCCGTTTCAGCCGATCGAGAGCTACCGAACGGAGACGGCCATCTGGAACCATGCGCCCAACCCGATCGATCAGTTCAGCAACTGCATCAGCAGACATCGGAGACTGATTCGCCGCGCTGAGATCAACCGCGACCTCGCCGAAGTCGGCCTTCCACACAAACGCATAGCGGAGATTCCAGCCATCGGCCTGGGCGAACAACAACCTGACGCCTTCCAAGTGGGCACCGGCTAACAAGGCGCCGTGCAAGCTCGCGTACGACAGATCCGCAGCTTGAAGATGGGCGAGTCTTAGATCGGCACCATCCAACGCGGCGTACGATAGATTCGCGCCTTCGAGATGCGCCTTCTTCAGATTGGCGCCCCGTAGATTCACGCGGGAAAGATCAGCGCCTTCGAGACGGGCGCCTCGAAGATCCGCGTTAGCTAGGTCCGCGTCTGAAAGATCCGCTCCCTCCAGCTGCGCATCCCCCAAATGAGCACCAATGAGACTTGCCCACTGCAGGGGGGCACCTTCCAGCTGCGCCTCGGTCAATAGCGCCCGGTCGAGGTTGCTCCCGTAGAAGACCGCCCCCTGCAACTGGGTCTTTCTCAGATCGGCTCGGGGAAGCCACGCATGGGCCAAGTCGGCCGATTGTAGGTCGCGGCCTTGCAATTCGAGGCCAACCGCGT
Organism: Deltaproteobacteria bacterium; assembly: GCA_016210005.1. Taxonomy (NCBI): domain Bacteria; kingdom Pseudomonadati; phylum Myxococcota; class Myxococcia; species Deltaproteobacteria bacterium. Next base: position 14,513 of record JACQVA010000025.1, read on the forward strand.
GATCACGCCACGCGGCGCGTGATGCCGCATCGCCGTCTACCCTGGGGCCAAACTCTTTCACGTACACTGCCACTATTTCTGATGCCGGCGGCTGCCTAACGAGGCGCATACCTGAGAGCTGCAGATTCCTGCGGATTAGATGCCGATCAAGAAACCCGTCGATCACGAACGGCTTGCTCCAGGCGACGAAGATCAGGAGGAAGCACGCTGCGACAGTTACCAACGCTAGTCCCCAGGTCAGGAAGCGGCAGATCTGGCCTGCCCAAGCGGAGAAACGAGGCACGCCCCTTCCAGACAAGCGGAGCCAGGGCGGCCGGCAACCCAACCAGCGGTACTCGGGATCACGGATTAGAGGCCAAGTTAGCACCACTGCCACCGTGTCAATGGCCACGCAGGCCAGCTGCCATGGGGTCAGCCACGGCCCATGGTAGGCCAAGAATTGGTACCACACCCAGAGCAGTACCAAGTTCGGGAGGACGAGTGTGGTGATCACGGTGGTGATCCAGGCCACGGCACGCAACACAGTCGGCGTGGGGATCGCGTGGCCGTTCGTTCCCATCACAGCAACAGCAAGCACGGACGGAAACATCCTCAACCGGTATGCTTCTCTGCTGCTCTGTTTCCGCCAGGAAAGCAGGCACATGTGGATCAGCACGTCAAGGTGCAGCGCGAACAGCAGCAGCGGCGCGACGCAACCGAAACCAATCGGCGATACCTTTGCACTGAGCAGGGGCAGCTCGAAGTACACGCTCTGCGAAGAGCCGAGCAGTGCCTCGTGAGTCACTGATGCGGCGCTGACTGCTACGTAAGCTCCGAACGCCTGGAGCGTCAGGTAGTGCAGGCCGACGTGGGAGATAGCCTCATCGAGCCGTGCTCGCTCCTGCACTGCGTCAGCCACCGTCCGTTCCTACTTGCGCACGGTTAGTACGACATCCGAATGCTCGTGGTGCTCGCGCAGCGACTCAAGGTCGTTCGCTGACAATCGCTGTCCCTCACGCAATAGCTTCGCTTCCGTGCTCGCAACCGCCACAATCTCGAAGTACTCGCCCCGCCCCGCCTCCTCGGTGCCGAAGTACGCCAGCACGCGCCACTTGCCGTCGCGGTCCACCGGTGAGGCCGGCTGCACCCACCATCCACCGACGGCGAGCGGGCGCACCAACACGTACACGTGCAGCTTCGGATTCTCGACGCACCCCTCGATCAGCGCCCGCACCTCGACGACATCACCCTGGCGGGGGCTCGTGATCGTCACTGTCGGCGGCTTGGACGTAGCCTGCGCCTCGGCAATTGCCGGCCAGCACGCCAGCCAGAGCGCAATCGCGCCGCGCGCGCACGACCTCCGCGCGTTGCCTGGTCGGCCGATCCTTAACATGGACTTCAGCTAGATCATTTTGCCTTCAGACTCAAACAGGTGGGCGGTGGTGAAAGCGCCTCACCGCCCTTTCATCGCGCTGGTCGTCGATCGCCGGCACGCGGTAGTGCGGCGACATATTCCGCCTCAATCAGGGCACGCACCTCGGCGGCGTGACCGGTGAGCAGACCACCGCCGCTGCCATCAGAACTCACCGGCCCATCCACCGTGGCAGGCTCCGCAGGCCAAGGTTGCTCACCAGTGCATCGGTACACTTGCCGGGCTGCCGGCGATGGTGGCAGGAGCGGTTCGCCCTGCGATGGCGATTCTCGTTACACCCGGGGCACCTCAGCTTTCAAGAACGAAAATCGCGGGCCGGGCCGCCGCGCGCACAGGCCCGCAAGGTGACTCAGTACTGAGTCGGGTCCACACAGCGTACGCTCTTCCAAGGACTTGCGTGCCTCCGGCGCGCGTTCCGCTGAGCTGCTGCAACCCAGCGAGGGGCAACCCCAGCAAGGAGACCTCGAAACTCGATCCCGGCCCAGCTTTGAGAGCAATCAGCAGGACGCTGGCGCTCTCGAACGCGACGCGCCCTTCAACAAATGACCGCTGGAGGTTCCGCCAGCCCACGCTCGACTTCCACAGCAGCAAATGCGTGGCCGCGTATTTCTGCACGATCCGCCGGCGCTCCGCGACTCCGGTGTCTGGACTGAAGAAGCGATCGACGTCGGACCTTCTAACGCGCTGGTCCGGAACAAAAGCGAGCGGATGCGCCGCGGCGACAACCTTTCCCCCGAAAGCCGGTATGATCAAGCTGCTTCCCACGTCCGCAAGGACGACGTCGTATTGCCCCACGAATTGGCTCAAAAACCGGTAAGGCTGGTACGTGGGCGGCGACGCGAACAGCGCGCGCGCGAGCGCCGCTCTCAACGGCACGAAGGACAGCAGCAAAGCGAGAGCGGCGGCACCGGCGGGAACTACTATCCCTCGCGCCCAGCCGCCCGCCGTTGTGGTCGCGCGCACTCTGTATTCAAGCAGCGCGAGATGTTCAGCAATGGCAATGTGAAGAAGGAGAACAATATAGGAGACGACTCGGCCGTAAGAGTACCTGCCGGATACGCCGCCAAATACGTAAATGCCGCATAGCAACAGCAGCAGCAGCGCCGCCGGACGGTGCCGGCATGATCCGATGCCTGCGATGACCACTGGCACCCCGATGAGAGCCGGCCATACCCGACCCACGACCTGCTGATACATCACGGCGTTGCTGGCGTCATACGCCGCCGATTCGGCCAACAGCAACTGCAACAGCGGGAAGTACGGCCAGAAGGCGGCGGCGGCGACGGCTAGGCTCAAAAGAACCCCCGCCAGCGCGACCTCAGAGAGAACCGAGCCTTTAGCGGCGCTCGACTGAGAGACGAGCGCGGCCGCGACAAAGAGGAAGGTGGTCGGATGTGAGATCAGCACCGTAGCAGCAAGGAGAAAGATGGGGACAAACCAGATGTGGAGCCTGGTCTCAATGCGGCGGCGGTTTGCTCCGAGGGCGATCAAGGCAAGCGCCGCAGCAAAGGTGGAGGGGTACGGAAGGACATAGCCCAGGGCGCCGATGTGGAAGAACCCGCTGTAGCACCAGGCGTCCGAGCCCCAGCAGAACAGCGTGAGCAGCAAGGCGTAGAAAGCGGTCGCGCCCTCGTGCGTGGCGGTGTAGACGAAGAGCCTAAGGCCGAGGAACAGCAGGGCCAGATTGACCAAGCCCATAATGGAGAGCGCCACAACCGCATCCAAGTGCACGGCCTTGGCAAGGAGAGCGACGGCGAGTGTGTAGGGGGAGTAGAAGGCGTGAGGGGCATCCAGCAGCAGTTGCGGATGCCGCGGGTGCAGGGGGTGTGTGGTCAGTTCCCTGACCACCGCCGCGTGTTCCCAGAAGTCCCCAACCCACTGGCCGTTTCTCGTGTGCAGGCACATGAGGGCAAAGACCACGAGGCACAGCAGGAAGAACCGCTGCTTCACCAGAGAGGCCAGCGTATGGATACCGCGCATCATCGCAGAAGTAGCCAGCAGAAGTACCCGACGAACTGCGACCCGGGGGCGCCAGGGGGCGTGCCTCGGGCCACGGGGTTAGACTCGCAGACGGTCGGATAGCTGGTCAAGCGGAAACGGGCGAATAGCCTGGCCCAACCGAGCCACGGCCCGACCTCGCGTGAGCTAGCGGGTGGGACCTTTGACGGTGACTCGGAAGTGGCAGTTCTGGGCGCCGGTGGCAGCGGTTTCGACCTGCTCGACCTCGACCTCGGTGCGGGCCACGACCTCGAACAGCACCTTGACCCAGTGACCGCCGCAGATGCACAGCTTGGGATCGAGGCGAATGACGCCGCGCTTGACGAAGGGGCAGACGCACTGGCCGTGATGCTGCTCGATCCACTCGATGACGTTGCCGTTGCGCCGCAACTCGATCTGGCTGGGCCCGGCGATGCGCATGGCCTGCAGGAAGTCGTCGAGCGAGAGCGGATGTTGCAAGGTGCCGAGTTCGAGGAAGGCGCCGACGCAGGTGCGGGCCTGCGCCCTCATCAAAATCTCGACGTTGGGCTGGTCGAGGCTATAGATGGCGTCGTAAAGGCCGCAGGTCAGCTTGTCTTGGAAATCGCGGATCAGCTGTTGCAGCCAGTCGGATTGCGCCTCCGCATCACTCATGGTTTGTGCCTACGATTCGGTATAGATGCCCGGCGCGCCCGGCTTGAAGCGATCGAGCAGGAAGCGCTCTTGCGGTTTTTCCGAGGCGGTCTTGGGAATCTCCTCGACCACCTGCAAATAAGAGGGCACGAAGTTCGGCTCCAGGCCCTTGCGGCAGGCGGCGAACAGCGCCTGCGGATCGAACGGGACGCCGGGTTCGAGTACGATCGCGGCCACCACGTCCTTCTCACCCGGAGCGGCCGAGGCCGCGGGCACGCCGTAGACGAAGACGTCGGAGACGGCGGGATGCTCGGCAATGGCCTTTTCGACGAAGCCGGGATTGATGAAGTCGCCGTTGTGCCGGATGCTGCTGCCCTTGCGGTAATCGAAGTAGAGCCAGCCGTCGGCGTCGCGGTGACCCATGTCGCCGCTACGCAGCCAGCCGCCGCGCGTCTTCGCCTTCGAGGCCTCGGGGTGAGCGTAGTACTCGACGCTGGCTTCTTCCCCGCTCGCCGGGCGGGAGACGATCTCGCCGATTACGCCGGGCGGGCACTCAACGTCATTGTCATCGACGACCTTCATGTCGAGTCCGGGCATCGGCTTGCCAAAACTGCCGATCGGGCCTTGGTCAATCGGCTTAAAGGCGAGGCCGCCCTCGACCGCGCCGTACCACTCGAAGACCTGCACCCCGAAGCGGCGCTCGAAAGCTTCCCAGATTGCCGCCGGCATGCCGGCGTCGATCACCATGCGCACGGGATTGTCGCCGTCGTTCGGCCGCGGCGGCTCGCTGTAGATCGCCGTCGCCATGCCGCCGAGCATCGAGAAGGTGGTGCAGCCGTAACGCCGGCAAATGTCCCACAGCTTCGACTTGGTGAACTTGCGGCTGAAAACGCAGCGCAGCCCCATGTGCAGCGAGGGGCCGAGAGTCACTGCCTGTGCGTTGCCGTGCGTGAGCGACAGCCCGGTGTAGGGGCGATCACCGGCACGATAGCCGAGCATCATCCCCAAGAAGGCAAAGGCGCCGAAGCGCGAGTTGGGAAAGACGACACCCTTGGGGTCGCCGGTGGTGCCGGAGGTGTAGATGATCTGCAGCGGATCCTCGCCACTGGCCAGCCGCACGTCGACGGTGGTCGCCGGCCCTGCGAGCACGGCGCCGAGCGGGTCGGCATCGGTAATCGCTGTCGCCTCAGCGCCCTCGCCGGTCGCGAGCGCGAGAAGCCATTGCAGCTGCGGCACCGCGGCGCGTACTGCCTGGACGAAGCCGAGGCAATAGTCGGCACAGATGATGCCGCGGCAGCCGGATTGGCGCAGCATGTAAGCGAGCTTCTCGCCGCGGGTGCGCGGGTCGATGGGCACGAAGACACAGCCGGTGATCGAGGCGGCCACCATGGTTTCGACGAACTCGGGGTGATTGCGCATCATCAGGCCGAAGCGCTCCCCGCGCGCCATGCCGTAGCGCAGCAGCGCGGCGGCAATGCGGTTGGCGTTGGCGTTGAGGGCGGCGTAAGTGCGAACCTCGTCGGGCAGGCGGCCGTCGCTGATGCTCCAGCGCTCGAAGGTCAAGACCTCGAGGTCAGGCTTCTCTTCCGCGCGGACCGCGATCAGGTCCGCCAAGACCATGGGGTTGCGTTCGCGCATATGACTGCTCCCATCAGCACCAGCGGAGACCGAAGAACCCAAAACCCGAATTCAGCAGCGGCCAGCCGGGCCATGACCGGCCGCGCCTCCGCTGTGCGCCGGCCGGAATCGCAGCTCCGCTTGGCCGTCTCCTGTTGGCCACTACTTCTCCATCTAGCGGGCAAGGATGGTGACGCACATAGCGGCGGCGTCGGTACCGATGGCACCGCCGCCGTTGTGGGCTAGGCCGACCTTGGCGCCTTCGACCTGACGCTTGCCGCAGCGGCCTTGCAGCTGCTCGGTGATCTCGACGATCTGGGCGATGCCGGTGGCGCCGACCGGATGCCCTTTGCGCAGCAGGCCGCCGGAGGTGTTCACCGGGCAACGGCCGCCGAGCTTGGTGCTGCCGGAGTCGACCAGTTTGCCGCCCTCGCCCTTGGCACACAGGCCGAGCGATTCGTAGGCCATCAGCTCGGCCGGGGCCGAGGCGTCGTGGCACTCGACGATATTGAGGTCCTTGGGGCCGACGCCGGCCTGCTCGTAGGCTTCCTTGGCGCAGACTTCGACCGTGCCCGGCTCGTCGCTGCCGTGGTCCCAGCCCGAGTGCAGCACGCTGGCGACGACCCGTACCGGGTTGCGCACACCCAGCTCGCGGGCTTTCCTTTCGCTCATGATGATGGCGGCGGCAGCGCCGTCGCCGATCGGCGAGCACATCGGGCGGGTGAGCGGCTCGGCGATCATCGGTGCGGCGAGCACGTCGGCGACGCTGAGCACCTCGCGGAACTGGGCGCGCGGATTCATGCTGCCGTGAAAGGAATTCTTGGCGGCAATGGCGGCGAATTGCTCGACGGTGGTGCCGTACTGGTGCATGTGGGCTCGGGCGGCCGCGGCATAGATGTCCATGAACATCGAGCGCTTCTCTCCCGCACCCGAGCCCGCCGACTCGGCCCCTTGGGCCTTGGCGCTCTGCTTGAGGGCTTCGAGCAAGGCGGCGACGATTTCCACGTCGACCGCGCCGCTGAAGGCGGCAAAGCTCTTGCGCTTGTCGGGGTCGTAGAGCTTCTCGACGCCGAGCGCCAGCACGATGTCGTAGAAACCCGCGGTGACCATGGCGCAAGCCTGGTTCATCGCCGTCGAGGCGCTGGCGCAAGCGTTCTCGACGTTGACCACCGGAATGCGGCCGATGCCCATGCCGCGCAGAATCACCTGGCCGCGGATGCACTCCTGGCCCGTGACCAAGCCGGCAGCGGCATTACCGACGAAGGCCGCTTCGAGTTGGTCGGCCGCGATGCCGGCGTCGGCGAGCGCCGCCTGCACCGCCTCGGCTCCGATCGCTTTGAGGCCCTGATCCAAGTGTTTGCCGAATTGGGTCATCCCGACCCCGGCGATAACGGCATTGAAACGCATGGCGCACTCCTTTCTCAGCGGCGGTCCGGACCCGCCTGATTCACCAAGGCAGCATGTAGGGTGCAACCCCACTCAGCAGAGCCGGCGGGGGGCGCCGGGCATCTGCAGAGCAGCGTGCACCCTACACTCCTTCAATGCCAGCCGGGCTCCTGTAGCCCGCTGGCGACTGCGCCGCGCACCGCGATGGCGTCCGGCGCAGCAATCCGTCCCGCGCGCTCACAGGCGCGAGGCACCCACCAGGCCGAGCACCTCATTGCAACCGTCCTCGATCATCGAAGCGCGCGCGTCGCGCATCAGCTTCTCGATCGGATACTCGCGGCTCAAGCCGTTGCCGCCGAAGATTTGCAGCGCGGCGCTGGCGGTCTCGAAAGCAGTATTGGTGCAGAACACCTTCGAGGCGATCGAGTACTGCACCAGCGGCGGATTGGTGCTGTTGTACAGCGTCACCCGCCACGCCAGCGAGCGGGCGGCTTCGACTTGCGCGAACATCTTGAACAGTCGCCCCTTGACGCTCTGATGCTCGATAATCGGTACGCCGCCTTGGATCCGTTGCTTGGCGTAGTCGATGGCGTGTTCCAGCGCGGCGCGGGCGAGGCCACAGAAGATCGCTCCCATGCCGGCGTTGGCCATGGTCAGAACGTTTTCGACCACGAACTGGTAGGCGTCGGGACCGACCACCATGTAATCGGCGGGCACCCGGACGCCGTCGAAGAAGATCTCGCCCTGGTTGAGAGCGCGCTGTCCGAGCTTGTCGAGCGGCTTACCGCGTGAAACCCCGGGAACGTTGAGTGGCACCAGGCAGACGCCGCCGCCTTTGAGCCCCTGGCTGGGATCCACGGTACAGAAGAGCGCGGCGACTTCGGCGATGGTGCCGTCAGAAACCCACGCCGCCTTCTGGCCGTCGATGATGTAAACGTCGCCTTCCTTGCGGGCGACGCAGTTGGGTTTGAGTTGGCTGTGCGCGAAGTGCGGCTCGCTGACCATGAGCTGATCGCTGCCGTGATCCGGCTCGGTGATCGCCCAGCAACCGATTTCACGCTTCTGGGGATCACAGAAGCGCTCGATCAAGGTCGGCCGGCCGGACATTTGTGCAAAGATGCGGTGGAAATTCGCAACCGCCAAGCTGATCGCCAGCCCGGAGTCCCCCCAACCCATCTCCTCGGAGAGCAGGAAGCGGATGCGGGCGCGCTCCAACATGGACAGCTCGGCACCGCTGCCGTCTTCCAAGACGTCGAGGTTGAGCGCCCAGTACTTCTTGAACACGTCCCACAGCACCGAGTTCTTGGCGATCACCTGGCTGGGTTCGGGAAGCTTGTCGAGGGCGGCGCCGGCCGGGCGCATGACCTCGGCGGCGAACTTGTGGGCAACGTCGCGAATTTCCCGTTCGTGCTCGGATAGTGTGTCAACGTCGGTAAGCGGCATGAGCGATCTCCTGCGGTTGGTTGCTGCCGGACTTCCGGCTCAATAATCCATCTTGCTCCAGTCGGTGGCAGGTGCTTGCTGTTCGTGTTTGCGTGCTGCCTCCAACTTGGCGAGGGCGACATCGGGCGATTCGGTCATGTGCAACAGGTAGGTGGCGATGCTGTCGATGTCTTTGTCCGGTTGATCGACCTTGGCGACACCTTCGGTGTTGTAGAAGATTGCAGGCATGCGGGTCTGCGTGCCGGCGATCGCCTTGGGGCGGGTGAGGAAGTCCTTGATCCACGACGGACGCAGGCGGCTCTTCGCCAAGGTCAGGTTGATGGAGAGGTTTTCCGGGTCGACATCCGCGGGCAGTTGCTTGTCCGCGGTGGCCGGATGACATTGGATGCACTTGAAGTGAGCCAAGCGGCGCAGCCCGCGGGCAGTGGCCTCGTCGGCCGCCGGCACGATCGGCTCGTCTTTGGCCTCCACGTTCGCCAATGCAGCCATGTACTGAGCCACGGTCTTCGCCTGCTGCTCGGAGAAGCCATAATTGGGCATACGCATCTCCAGCCACGGGCGCAGTGTAGCTGGCTGCTGGAGGAAGTGCACCAGCCAGGAGGTCTGCACTCGGGCGCCTTCGCCCTCGAGCGTGGGCGGGGCAAAGGTCTTGCGCTCCAAGAACTCCGCGATGGTGCCGCCGCTGCCCTCGATCTGATGGCAGCCGCGACAGTTGTAATAGGCGATCATCTGCCGGCCCTTCTTGAGCACCGCGTCCTTGCCGGTGTCAGCGGTTAACTCGTAGGCGGGCGTGGGGAGGGGAAAGCCTTTGAGTTCGTGGCACTTGATGCACTCGTAGCGCGCGATGAGCTTCTTGCCGTTGTTGGTGTCGTCGCCGGGGCTGAACTTCACCCCCGCAATGTCCCTCGCACCGTCCTTACGAGTGAGCAGGAAGGCGACCAGGTGGCGGATTTCGTCGTCGCTCAAGCTCAGCTGCGGCATGGCCGTTTGTGGGTGGTATCGGCGCGGCGACTTGATCCAGTCGAAAAGCCAGTCGCCCTTAACTTTGAGACCAATGCCTGAAAGATTGGGGACGCGGTTTGAGGCGCCACTTTCACCGGCCGTGACCGCGTGGCAGCCACGACAGCCGCGGGTAACGAAGAGCTTCTCCCCTTGACGGGCGTCGCCGCCGCGCACTGAGCCGGCGGTCTTTGCCGGCGCGCTGGTGGTCCAGAGGTAGTACGCGATAGCCTGCGCTTCGTCAGCAGACAACCCGGAGTCAGGCATGATGGTGCCGGGCCGAACGCTTGATGGCTTCATCAACCAAGCCACCAACCAGTTCGGGTCGGCTATTTTCGTTTGCAGGGCATTGAGCGGCGGTCCAAACGCATTCAGGCCAGTATCGTCAGCGGCCGGCGCCGCCGGTGCCATCGCGGGCCAGACCAACGTAGCGACGGCGAGAGCAACCAATCCGTGAAGTCGCCGGCGAAGCCGAGGTGGCCGGCCAAGGTGGCAAAGTGTGCTCGTTGTCTGCATCCCGTTTCCGATTCCCCCCTGCCCAGAAGGCTAAATGCCGCCAATCTACCGACTGGTAGGGAGGCGGTGGATGACCTACGTCATCTGTCGGCGTGATTGTGGCCGGCTCTACGCGCCGCGGCGGGTGGGCGCAGCGCGACATTAGGGATGTCGTTAGAGAGGAAGGTCGTTCGGGCAGATGGCCCGAGCCTCAAGCTGCCGGCTCGCAAGCTGCTGGCTCCGGTCGCCCCGCCCTCTTTTCCATTACAGTTGGCTGGACTCGCCGGGTTGCAGCGCAGTGATCTCCAGCCCCGAGATATCCTTGGTCAGCTCTCGCAGAGCCGCGGGCGAACCCGCCAGCGCGGGGAAGGTGCCGAAGTGCATCGGGATAACGCGCTTGGTACCCAGCAAGCGGATCGCGTAGGCCGCCTCCTTAGTACCGCAATTCGTAAATACGATGACGTATTATCTTGTGGGAATTCCCCGGGTGCCGTGCTACCGTCTCCGCCAGCGGTGGAGGCGGTGCGGATGCCCAGAAAAAGCCCATTCGA
>JACQVA010000026.1 GCA_016210005.1 Deltaproteobacteria bacterium
ATCTGTCATTCCCGCGAAAGCGGGAATCCACGGCACCGGCTCGCTACGACCCGCCAGCGCTACACGATCTCGTCATAGAGGTCTCGCCAGTCCGGGTTCTGAGCTTCGATCAGCTCGATCTGCCAGGCGCGGCGCCACTTCTTCAGCTGCTTCTCCCGCACGATTGCGTTCTCTGCGCAGACGTGAGCTTCGTAGTATGCTCTTATGCTGCCACACCCGAGTTGCCAGCTGTGAGGTCACCCCGATGTACAGCGTGCCGTTCCGTTTGCTGGCCAGGATGTAAACGCAGAACTGCTTGTCCATAGCGCCAAACGCCAAACTGGATTCCCGCTTTCGCCGCTTCCGGGCAGAGATCCTCGGCGCAGGGAAGGGATAGCGCCAGACGCCAAACTGGATTCCCGCTTTCGCGGGAATGACGGCCATAACACCGAACCACGTTACCCACAAATTTGTCGCGCACCCGGTTGCGGCGGAGGGCAGAGCCGGCGTGGGGGCACGCCGGCTCTAGTTCGGCCATCACGCCGTTGCCTTGCTAGCCTGGGGCAACTGTGGCAAGCCGAGCCGCGGCGCACGTGGGAGAACTTGAGGGAGACAGACTCACGCGGCTCCGCGGCCGCTGTCGCTAGCGGTTTCAGCGGCGATCATCCGGCATTCCGGCTGTGGTGGTGGCTGGGGCTAATTGCGGTCACCGCCGGCTTCGCCGCCGCCGCCTACCGCGTGCGCTTTCACCTGCTCAACACCGAGGCCGATACCTGGGTGCATCTGGCGCTCATCCGGCACACCATGGAACATGGCTGGTTTGCCGGCGACGCTTTCTACGCGGACATGGGCACCCCGCCGTACTATTCGCTCCTACACGGCGCCGCGGCAGCTGTGTGCAGGCTGACCGGGCTGGCACCGCACGAGCTGTGGGTGGTGCTCCCGCCGTTTCTGATCGCCGCCACGGTGGCCGCCACCTTCGCCTGGCTGCGCGCACTGACGGGCGATATGCGCGTAGCGAGCATCGGCGCGCTGACGCAGCTGTTGCTCAGCGCCCCCGCTGATCCGGCCTGGTGCGTCATCATGTATCCGCGCGGCCTCGCCTTGGTCCCGTATGCTCTGGCGCTCTTCGCGTACCTGCGCTGGCACGAGCGCAGACAGCAGCGCTGGTTGGCGGCGGCCGCGCTGGCGCTGGGGGCGTGCTTGGCCACGCACTTGTTCTCCGGCGGCTTTTGCGCCCTTAGCCTCCTGTTCCTCGACTTGAGCCTTAGCCGCCGCCTCCCCTCGCTCGGGCTTGTCATGGTCGCTGCCGGCGGCCTGCTGCTCAGCGCCCCGTGGCTGCTCAACGTGCTCCTGCGCTGGCGTGAGCGCGAGGTGCTCGCACCCGAACTGTTTGATGCCAGTCAGCCGCTGTTCGGCCACGAGACCTGGTCGATCTCCTGGGGGCCGGCCACACTATTGATGTATCGGCCGGATGCGATCTTGAAAGCGCTGCCGGGACCGGTGTGGATACCGGTGGCGCTCGGTCTGCTGCTGGCGTTGTGGCGCTGGCGCACCGGCACCGCCACGGCGAGCGAGCGCTTCGCGCTCTACGCCACCTTCGGCACGCTGTTGCTGCTGCTCACGCCGATCTTCGGAGTGCTGAAAACAGCCGGCGGGGTGTGGACCGGACGCATGGTCCAAGTCATTCCCCTGGCGCTGCTGGCTGGCGCCGGCACGGTCGGTACCTCTAGCTTAGTGCGCCACTACGCCTGGCCGGGGCGCGCGGCCGCGCTGGCGCTCGGCGCCGGCGTGCTATGGGGAACGGCGCTGGCGGTGTGGACCTACTTCAACGCCTGGTCGCAGCTGACCTGGTTCTTCGCTCCCGGGCCATTGCAGAATTGGCACCTAGAGGACGAACTAGCGCAGACCGGCTTCACACCGCGGGTGGTGCTGTCCGACCCGATGACGTCGTACGTGCTCCCTTACTATCTGGGAACGGCGGTGGTGGCGATGCCGCCGGCACACGGGTCGGCGTATGTCGATCACCGCACCCGACTCAAAGCGGTCGCCAACGCCTTCAACCCGCTGACACGCAGCGCCGAGCTGTTTGCCATCCTCGACCGCTATCAGGTGGATGCAGTGGCCATCGCCGCGCCGCGGGTGTGGAACCAGCAACTGGCCACCCAAGCCGCGGCGCTGCTGCCGCGGCTACAGCGCATGGCGGCCTTCGAGGACACCGGCTGTTGCACCGGCCTGACGATTCTGCGCTATCGGCCCGAGCCCAGGCGCAAATGAGAATTGCCGGGTGCGGCAGAATCGGAAACCAACCGCCGAGAGCAGGTCTTCTACAACGGATTGAACTGATTGAACGGATTTCGCCGCATCGCCCAGCCGTAGCGAGGGCCCTCATCTCCGCGTCTCGGCGTCTCGGCGTCTCCGCGTCTCTGTGGTGAACTGCGCCGTTGGCACAACGGTCGCGTTTCGATTACTAACGCAAGCCGCAACATGGGACTCGTGATGCACTCCAGCGACAGCGAGCCGCCAACCCTCGTCATCATTCCCGCCTACAATGAGGGCCCGCGCCTCGCGCGCACTCTGGCTGATACCACGCGCGTGGTGCCGGCCGATGCCGTGGTGGTCATCGACGACGGCTCTTCTGATGATACGGCCGCGGTGGCGCGAGCGGCTGGGGTGCGGGTGGTCAGCCATCCGTTCAACCTCGGCTACGGTGCGGCGCTGCAGACCGGGTACAAATACGCCCAGCGCCAGCGCGCGCGCTGGCTGGTGCAGCTCGACGCCGATGGGCAGCATGATCCGGCCGATATCCCGCAGCTGCTCGCACCGCTTGAACGGGGCGCTGCGGACTTGGCCCTCGGCTCGCGCTTCATCGAGCCCTCCGGATACGCCATGGGGGCGGCGCGTGACACCGGCCGGCGCCTGCTGCAACGGCTGCTCGCGGCCCTCGGCGGTCCGCACATCACCGACCCGACCTCGGGCTATCAGGCAATGTCGGCGCGGATCGTTGAGCTCTACTGCCGCGAGTACTTCCCTGCAGACTACCCCGACGCCGACATGTTGCTGCTGCTGCACCGCTTCGGTTTTCGCATCGTGGAGGTGCCGGTGCGCATGGCGCCGAGCCCGCGCCGCTCGATGCATCAAGGGCTGGCGGTGGTGTACTACGCCTACAAGATGATGTTGTCATTGTTCCGGAGCGCATCGCTGCGCGCTCCCGGTCAGCCGCTTACGTGAAGGAGGAGCCATGCCCCCCGCTGAGCTCGATGCCGATACCCTGCGCCGTTTTCTGATGGAGCAACCCGAGGCCACCGCCACCCGGGTGCTGGCGGTGCTCGTCAGCCTGGCCATCTTCGCCAGCGTATTGCACCTGGTGCGCCGCGGGCGCTTGCGGGAGGAGTACTCGCCCATCTGGCTAGGGGTGGCCGTTGCGATCACGGTGCTCAGCCTTTGGTTCAGCGCGTTGCGTTGGCTAACGCAGCTGATCGGCGCCTGGACTCCGAGCTCGACGCTGTTCTTCTTCGGCGAGCTGTTTCTGCTGGCGATTTGTTTGCATTATGCCGTACGGCTGTCGCAGCTGACCAATCAGGTCAAGAACCTGGCACAGGAGCTGGCGATTTTGCGCAGCGATCTGGCGCGCACGGCTAGCGCGCGCGGCCCAGAACCCAAGCCGTCCGCGCCCGCACGATCCCAGCTATGAGATCTGGAACTCGGGAAATGACGGCGGCGCTGGGCATTGAGTGGACGAGGGCCAAGAAGAGGATTCGCCGAACGAGTGAGACCTTCGTGCTCTTCGCGCCCTTGGTGGTGCCAGGAAAGTCACGCGCCCCTCACCCCGACCAGGCGGGGGGTGATGGGTCAGCGCCGCAGCGCGGCGTCGGCGCGGCCGGTGATCAGCGGCAGGTCGAGGTAGGTCCGGATGCCCGGCGCGGCCTCGCACACGTACGGGATCGCGTTGACGCAATGCATGGCGGTGGCGACGATGCCGGGGTTGCGGTCGAGGTCGGCCTGCTCGAACGGCGGCTGCAATCCGCGAAAGGTAACCTTGATCGCCGGGTCGCCCTGCACCTCCACCTCGAAGCGCTCACCGCCAATCGTCCACGGCGGATCGAGGTGCTGCTCGCCCATCAGCCAATTGACCCGCACCGTAATCACGGGCTGGCCGTTGACGAGCCCCTGCCAAGCGAACCGTTGCGCGGCGACCGTGCCCGGAGCAATGACGCCGACGGGTGTTTCGATCGGCGCCGTGGCTACGGCCATTTCGTGGGCCGTGGCCTTTCGCGCGTCGAGCCGCATGCCTAGCGCCGCTGCCACCATGTCGATCGATTGGCCGAAACCGAAGCCGAGCAGATCGAGCATCGGGCTGCGCTTGGCTTCGTCCGGCGCCTTGCCGAACAGCATCAGCTCGCGCACGACCAGTTCGGCGCGGTAGACGCGAATGTCGGAGAACTCCTCGGCGCGAACGTGGCGGATGTTGCGTGACAGCGCTGAGATCGTCAGCGGCAGTAGCTCCGTGATACCACCCGGATGGATGCCCGTACCGTGCAGCGAAACACCGCCTGCGCGGCACGCCGCTTCGAGCTGCGCCACCCCGGGGGTGTTGAACGGATAGAACCAACCCACCGGGGTGACGACGTTCTTGCCCGACTCCAGCAGGCGAACCACCTCGTCGAGCTGCGGCAGCAAGGGGCTGTACAGCACGCAGTCAGCCGGCATTGCCAGAATTGCCTCGACGTCCGTCGTTGCCTGCACGCCGAGCCGCCCAATGCCGCACAACTCGCCGACATCGCGCCCGGTTTTGTCGGCGCTGTGCACCCAAGCGCCGACCAACTCCAGCTGCGGATGCGATACGATGCCTTGCACGGCGGCGCGGCCGACGTTACCGGTGGCCCACTGAATGACTCGATATGGCATGAGGCCCTCCCGCGCGCCTTTGTCCAACAGCGAGCGCTCGCTTGCAAGCGGCGGCTTCAGCCTGGCGCCGCCGTGCCCTCACGCCGTCTCCTCCGAGGCTAGCCCGTGTCGATCTCCCCACTCGACCCGCAGCCGCGGCCAGCCAGGCCCTTCCCGAGAACCAATGTGCACCGCAGCGCGGCGCATGGTAGGTGACGCCGGCAGCGAGGTGAGCAATGGGACGAGTTACGGTCGGCCATCAGGATGCGTGTCTGTATCCGCTCTGGCTCTCGCGCTTCAACGTGCGCTGGGCGCGGCTGATGGGGGCCTCGGCGCTCTGGCTGCCGGATCACTTCATGAGCTTCACGCCGGCGGAGGTGTGGCGGCCGGAGATCACCAGCGCCGCGCGTGTGGTGCCGTCAATCGACGCGCTGTTCGACCCGCTGCAACTGCTCGCCGTCATCGCGACACGGGTTCGCGGCCTCGACGTCGGCACGTCGGTGACCGAGAGCATTCGCCGCCACCCGATGTCGCTGGCCCAGTCGTTTGTGACGCTGGATCACATCTCGAAGGGGCGCGCCATTCTCGGCATCGGCAACGGCATTCGCGAGAACACCGAGCCGTACGGGCTGCCTTATGGCGACAACGTCGAGCGGCTGGCGGAGGCGCTGGCGATCATCCGGCTGCTGTGGAGCAGCGGTGGCCGGCCGGTGAGCTACGAAGGCCGCTTCTGGCAGCTGCGCGATGCGGTGTTCGGCCTGCCGCTCTACCGGGCCAAGCCGCCGCGGCTGTTCGTCGCCGCGCACTATCCGCGCATGCTCAGCCTGACCGGGCGCTTTGCCGACGGCTGGCTGCCGGGACAAAAGGTGACCGGCGATGAGTACGCCAAACGCTTGACCGTGATTCGCGCAGCGGCCGCGCGCGCCGGGCGCAACCTCGAAAGCTTCACCGCGACGCACACCATGATGGTGGCGCTCGGTGACAGCCGCGAGCGCGTACTCGAACGCGCCCTGGCCAGTCGCGTCTGCGCCAGCCTCGCGTTGGGTGCGCCGGCGGTGGTGTGGCGCGCGCACGGGCTTAGCCATCCACTTGGCGAAGAGCACGGCGGCTTCCTCGATCTGGTGCCGTCGCGGATCACCCGTGAACAAGTCGACCGCGCCGCGGCAACCATGACGCCGCAGCTGCTGCAGACGCTACTCTACGCCGGCAGCGCGCAAGAGATCTGCGATGAGGTGGCGCCGTTGGCTGAGGCCGGCTGCACTCATTTCATCCTGGCCAACGCCGGCGCCAGCTTCACCGGCGACGGAGCCAAAGGGCTGTGGCGACTGGGCGGGCTGATGCGGCGCTTGCGGCGGCTAGGCAGGTGACCGGGTCGCGGCCTTGTCAACACCGTGGCCGGACAACTATCGTCGGTCCATGACAATTCGCCTCGATACTCCCACGGGAACCGACGCGCTCACCGAGTTCCTGCTATTTCACGACGAAGTCTACAGCTACCGCGCGGCTCGCTGGCTCAGCATGGTGCCGTTTCAGCTGCCGATCCTCACCGGCGACAGCCCGTTCGCGCGCGATCGGGTGCTGCGCCCGTTTGTCGCTCGCGACGGCGGCCGCATCGTGGCCCGAGTGCTGGCAGCGATCGACCGGCGCTACCAGCAGCACTGGCACGAGCGGCTCGGGCACCTGTTGATGTTCGAGGCCCTGCCCGATACCCGCACAGCGGTTCGCCAGCTCATCGACGCCGCGTGCGAGTGGCTGGCGGCACAGGGCGCCAGCGCTGCGCGTGCCGGCATGGGCATGCTCGACTTCCCCTTCGCCGTCGATGACTACGAGACGTTGCCGGCCGGCTTTCTGCGCCAGAGCCCGGCGTACTACCACGCCCTACTCAAGGACGCGGGTTGCGAGACCGAGCGCGGCTTCGTCGACTACCGCCTCGTTGTGGCTCCCCAGTTGAGCGCTCGCTGGCAGAGTGCCCTGGAGGCCGCGCGGCGCAACGGCTTCGAACTCGTACCGCTCAACCAGGTGCCGCAACGCCGGCGCGTCGCTGAGTTCACGGCACTCTACAACGATGCCTTCAAGGCGCACTGGGGATACACGCCGTTCACCGTGGCCGAGGTTGCCGACATGACCGAGGCGCTAGCGCCCGCCGGCATGCTCGAAACCTCGCTTATCGCCTACCACGAAGGTGCGCCGGTGGGCGTGTTGTGGGTGACGCCGGAGACCTCGTTCCTGGCGCTGCTCGCACCCGGACGCGCACTGCGCGGCGAGGAGAAGGTCAACTTCCTCGGCATCGGCGTGCGCGAGCCGGCCCGCGGACGCGGCCTCAACCTCGCTATGGCGGCCCACGCCTATCTCGAACTGGCAGGCCGGGGCTACACCCACCTCAGCTACACGCTCGTGCTCGACGACAACTGGCCGTCACGCCGGACCGCGGAAAAGCTCGGGGCCCACGTCTGCGCCAACTACGTCGTCTACCGGCGCAACTTTCAGCGCTGACGATCGTCAGCCGCGGAACTCGGGTATGACCTCTTCGGCGAAGGCTTGGATCTCGTCGATGAAGTATGGCGCGAACACCATGAAGATGAAGTGCGTGACGCCGACCTTGGCATAGCGCTCGATGGTGTCGAGGCATTCCTGCCGGTCGCCGATCATGATCTGGCGGCGGGCGTCCTCGGGGCTGGCCTGGCGCATGTTGGCGACCAGCTGGCACATGAACTCCTGCCGCGGCGCCGCGGCTTTGTAGCACAGCGGCAGCATCACCGTCTTCTCGATCTTGCCGGTGTCGCGCCTGACCTTGTCGCCGTGCCGTTTGAGCACCTCGATCAGCGCACCCATGCGCTCGGCGCTGGCACCAGCGTTCCACATGTCCGCGTGCGTGGCGACGAGCTTGAGCAGAACCTTCTCACCCGTGCCGCCGATCATGATCGGCGGATGCGGCTGCTGCAGCGGCCGGGGCATGCACATGGCGTCGGTGACCGAGTAGTGCTTGCCGTGCAGCGTGGTCTTCGGCTGCGTCAGCATGCCGCGAATAATCCGGCACGCTTCATCGAGCGCCTCGAGCCGCCCTCGCACCGACTTGAAGTCGATGCCAAAGCTCCGGTGTTCGAGCTCGAACCAGCCGGCGCCGATGCCGAGATTGAAACGGCCACCGCTGATGTGATCGAGCGTGGCGGCCATCTTCGCGGTCAGGCAGGGGTGGCGGTAGGTGTTGCCGTTGACGAGATGGCCGATCCGCGCCCGGGTGGTGGCGTGGGCGAGCGCGCTCAGCGTCGTCCATCCTTCGAGGCACGGGCCTTCCGGGTCGACGAAGATGGGGTAGAAGTGATCGAAGTTCCAGAGTGAGTCGTATCCCCACGCGTCAGCGCGCTGCCAGAGATCGAGCATCTGAGCCCAATCAATCCCCTGCTGCCCGGTTTGAATGCCAAAGCGAATCGGGTGCGTACCCATGGGCGACTCCCTTCTTGTTCCGATTGTCGGTTGCTTGTTTCACGCGGCCGCCGCACGGTCAACCATGGCTGCTTGGGCGGCCGCGCAGCCTCCTCCCGTATGCGGCTTGCCGGCTCTTTCGCTCGCGGCTGCTTCTAGCTAAGGTGAGCGGCCACCGAGGCGT
Organism: Deltaproteobacteria bacterium; assembly: GCA_016210005.1. Taxonomy (NCBI): domain Bacteria; kingdom Pseudomonadati; phylum Myxococcota; class Myxococcia; species Deltaproteobacteria bacterium. Next base: position 8,474 of record JACQVA010000026.1, read on the forward strand.
GGGCCGCCTCGGCGAAGTCGGACGGGCGAGCGGATGACAGACCGGGTAGCGAAAACAGACAACCGAACGCGGGCCGAGATGGCGGCTCAAAGCCGTGGCGATCTTGCCGCCCCTCACTTTTTGTTGGCGGTCCTCCGTCGCCTGCCGCTGCGATGACGGCCTTCCACAAGGTTCTCATCGCCAACCGCGGCGAGATCGCCTCGCGCATCATGCGCACGTGCCGCGCGATGGGCCTGGGCACGACGGCGATCTATGCCGATCCCGACCGCCACGCGCCGTTTGTGCGCGAGGCCGAGGAGGCGGTCTATATCGGCCCGCCGATCAGCAGCGGATCCTTTCTGGCCATCGAGAAGATCATCGACGCCGCGCGCCGGGTTGGCGCCGATGCGGTGCATCCGGGCTACGGCTTTCTGGCCGAGAACGCCGACTTCGCCCTGGCCTGCGCCGGCGCCGGTCTGGCATTTGTCGGGCCGAGTCCGGACTCGATCCGGCGCATGGGCAGCAAGATCGAGGCGAAGAAGATCATGGCTGCCGCCGGCGTACCGGTGATTCCCGGTTTCAGCGCGAATGGGCTGTCTGACCGCGAAGTTGCCGCGCGGGCGCAGGAGGTCGGCTACCCGATCCTCGTCAAAGCCTCGGCCGGTGGCGGTGGCAAAGGCATGCGCATCGTCCAGGATGCGGCGGCGCTCCCCGCCGCACTGGCCGCGGCCCGGCGCGAGGCCAAGAGCGCCTTCGCTGACGATACCTTGCTGATCGAACGCTACTTCGACTCGCCGCGCCACATCGAGATTCAGATTCTCGGCGACCAGCACGGCAACCTGCTGCACTGCTTCGAACGCGAGTGCTCGATCCAGCGGCGCTACCAGAAGATCATCGAGGAAGCGCCGTCACCGGCCGTCGATGAGCGCCTGCGCGCGCGCATGACCAGCGCCGCCGTCACCGCCGGGCGCGCCCTCGGCTACTACAGCGCCGGCACGGTTGAATTTGTCGTCGATCAGCAGGGCGAGTTCTACTTCCTCGAGGTCAACACCCGCTTGCAAGTGGAACACCCGGTTACGGAAGAGGTCACCGGCCTCGATCTGGTGCGACTACAGATCCTGGTGGCGCAGGGCGCCGCGCTGCCCCTGCGACAGGAAGATATCGCAATCCGCGGCCACGCCGTCGAGTGCCGGGTCTACGCGGAAGATCCCTACGCCGACTTCCTGCCGTCCACCGGCACCCTGGTGCGCTGGGAAACCCCCGCCGTGCCCGGCATCCGCTACGAGAGCGGTGTAGAAACCGGCTCGGAAGTGACGATCTACTACGACCCGATGCTGGCTAAGGTCATCGCCCGCGCGCCGGGGCGCGCCGAGGCGGTGCGGCGAGTGGCCAAGGCGCTCAGCGGCATGCGCGTGCACGGGCTGCGCACCAATATCCCGCTGCTGCTCGCGGTCCTGCGCCATCCCGAGTTCGTCGCCGGCAACCTCGACACCCATTTCATCGCCAAGCACATCGCTCTGGCACAGCGGCGAACCCCGGCGCAGGCCGAGGCCGACAGCGTGCATGCGATCGCCATCACCTTGTGGCTGCAACAGCAGCGGCGCGCCGAAGCCCCGGTGCTGCGCGGGCTGCCGTCGGGATGGCGCAATAACCCGAGCCAGATGCAAGAGACCGCCTTCACCAGCGGCGAGGCGACCATCACCGTGCGCTATCGTGTGCACTCGGGTGACGACATCGAGGTGATTGTCGATGGCAAGTCGCTCAAGGCCGCCGTGCTCTCATGTGATGCCACGCACGTGGCGCTAGCTATCGACGGCGTGCGCCGTAGCTGCACACTCCTGGCGCACGCCGACATCCATTACGCGCACAGCGCGCTCGGCAGCTCGGAGCTGCGCGAGCTAGCGCGCTTTCCGCCGCCGGAGCGGGAGGAAGTTGCCGGCGGCTGCCACGCGCCGATGCCCGGCAAGATCCTGTCCGTGCGCGTTACCGTCGGCCAGACGGTCAAGAAGGGCGCCCCGCTGGTGATCCTCGAAGCCATGAAGATGGAGCACGAGGTGGCCGCGCCCCACGATGGCGTCGTCCGCGAGGTGAAGGTGGAAACCGGGCAGCAGGTGGATGCCGGCGAGGTGTTGGTGGTGCTCGAAACCGACGAACACGGAAAGGCAGGCAACCTGGCGACAACGGATTAAACGGATTCGGACGATAGGGATCGAATGCAATCGGTACAATCCGTTTGATCCGTTAAATCCGGTGTCAGCCTCCCCGTCCGAAGGAGCACACACAATGAGTGAAGCAACGATCTACGAGATCCGCCGCGACGCCGCCTGGATCACGCTCAATCAGCCGGACAAGCGCAATGCCCTGAGCGAGGCGGTGGTGGCGGGATTGCTCGCCGGCCTGCGCTCGGCGATCGCGGATGAGCGCGTGCGGGTGATCGTCATCACCGGCGCCGGCCCGGCGTTTTGCGCCGGCGCCGACCTGAAAAGCGGCGGCGTCAGGGCAACGGACGAGGAGAACCCGTTCGTGACGGTGATGAAGACGATCTGGGAGTCGCCCAAGCCGGTGATCGGTAGGATCAACGGCCCCGCCTTCGGTGGCGGCGTCGGGTTGGCTGCGGCATGCGATCTCACCGTCGCCGCCGACTCGGCGGTGTTCAGCTTCAGCGAAGTGCGGGTCGGCGTCATCCCGGCAATGATATCGGTGCTGGTAATTCCCAAGCTCGGCATTCAGAACACGATGTGGCTGTTCCTCACCGGTGAGCGCTTCTCGGCGCAGCGCGCTGCGGATCTCGGGTTGATTCATCGCACCGTCCCGGCCGCCGACCTCGATAAAGCGGTCGCGGAAGTAATCGCCATGGTCCGCCTCGGCGGCCCCAACGCCATCGGCGAGGCCAAGCAACTGGTGCGGCGCATTCCCGGGCTGTCACTGGACGAAGGTTTTCGTTACACCAGCAAGAAAATCGGCCAACTGTTCGCCTCCGCCGAAGCCGCCGAGGGCATGCAAGCATTCGTTGAGAAACGCAAACCCAAGTGGGCAGAGTAATCAGGTTCCCTCTCCCTCTGGGAGAGGGCCGAGGAACGAATCATGACTGACATCCTTCGTATCGCCAACTGCAGCGGCTTTTACGGCGACCGGCTGAGCGCAGCCCGCGAGATGGTCGAGGGTGGGCCGATCGACGTGCTCACCGGCGACTACCTGGCCGAGCTGACGATGATGATCCTGTTCAAGGATCGCATGAAGAGTCCCGGCGGAGGTTTCGCCAAGACCTTCCTGCGCCAGATGGAAGAGGTGTTGGGTGCGTGTGTGCAGCGGGGTATCAAGATCGTCGTCAATGCCGGCGGTCTCAACCCGGCCGGACTCGCCGAGGAAGTCGAGCGGCTAGCCGCTCGGCTCGGCGTCAAGGCGCGGATCGCTCACGTTGCCGGGGATGACCTGCTGGCGCAGTTGCCCGAACTGCAGGCGCGCGGCTTCGAGCTGCGGCATCTCGACAAGGACATCCCGCTCAGCTCGCTCGATGCACAGGTGGTGACAGCCAACGCCTACTTGGGGTGTTGGGGAATTGTGGAAGCGTTGCGGCGCGGTGCCGAGGTCGTGATCTGCCCGCGCGTGACCGATGCCGCGCTGACGCTCGGCCCCGCGGCCTGGAAGTTCAATTGGGCGCGCGACGACTGGGACCGGTTGGCGGCCGGCATCGTCGCCGGTCACATCATCGAATGCGGCGCCCAGTGCACCGGCGGCAATTACTCCTTTTTCAAGGAGGTGCCGGAGATCGCGCGCATTGGTTTCCCGATCGCCGAGATGCACCGCGACGGCAGCTTCGTCATCACCAAGCATACCGGGACCGGCGGTCTGGTCTCCGTCGGCACCGTTACCGCGCAGTTGCTGTACGAGATTCAGGGGCCGCGCTACTTGAACCCCGACGTCACCACGCGCTTCGACTCGATCCGGCTCGAACAGGAAGGTCCGGACCGGGTGCGGGTAAGCGGGGTGAAGGGCGAACCCGCTCCGCCGACTACCAAGGTCTGCATCAATTACCTCGCGGGCTACAAGAACTCGATGACATTCGTGCTCGCCGGCCTCGACATCGAAGAAAAGGCGCGCACGGCGGAGGAGACGTTTTGGACGCTCAGCGGCGGCCAGCAGCGCTTCGCCGAAGCCTCGGTGCGCCTGACGCGCTCCGATCGCCTCGATCCGCGCTCGAACGAGGACGCCTTCGCCTACCTGCAACTCTCGGTCAAGGATCGCGATGCCAACCGAGTGGGACGAGTGTTCAGCAACAAGGTGGTGGAGATGGCGCTGGCGAACTACCCGGGTTTCTTCATGACCACGCCACCGAGCGAGGCCTCGCCCTACGGCGTCTACTGGCCGGCGCTGGTGCCTTCGGAGGTGGTGCAGCATTGCGTGGTGATCGCCGGCGACACCATCGCGATTCCACCGGTACTGCCGCCGGCCAGTGCAATGGAAGCCGCGGTACCGGCCGTCGCCATCGCGGCGCCGCCGGCCGGCCCAACGAAGCGCTTAGCGCTGGGGACGATTTGTGGCGCCCGTTCCGGCGATAAGGGCGGCAACGCCAACGTCGGCGTCTGGGTCAAGAACGGCGCGGCCTACGCCTGGCTCGAGCGCTATCTGACTACCGAGAGGCTGCAGCTCCTGCTACCCGAAACCGCCAGCCTGCGCGTCGAGCGCTACCCGTTGCCCAACCTGTTGAGCATCAACTTCGTCATCAACGGCCTGCTCGGCGACGGCGTGGCCGCATCAACGCGCGGTGATCCGCAGGCCAAGAGTTTGGGCGAGTACCTGCGCGCCAAGATCGTCGACATTCCGCAGGCGCTGCTGGCAGGCTGAGCCGGCGCAAGAGCGCTCGGGCGCGGCCGCTGCCGGCGCCGCTGGAAGGTTTTCGTCGTGGCAGAAGGCCACTTGGGTCGCGGCGCGATCAGCGGGCACGACGCGCGGCTAGGCGTTGGGGTGCGCGCGCTGGTGCCGCGACCTTGGCCGAGCGGGCGCCGGCCGGAAGGCGCAGCACGCGACCGGCGGCCACACGGCGGGCGTCGCGAATACGGTTCGCTTTGAGCAAAGCGGTCAGGCTGACGCCGTGGCGCTTGGCCACCGCCGCCAGGCTGTCGCCTTTACGCAGTTTGTAGGTCTCCGGCGTCGAGGGCAGCGGCGCGGCCACTACCTGCCTAGCATCGTGGCGCATTCGGGCCAGCGCCACCTCGACGATGTCCTTGGTGCCTTTGGGGACACGCACGGTGTAGCCCTGGGGCGGGGTGACGCCGCGGTGTAACGCCGGGTTCAGTTCGCTGATCTGGTCGACCGAGGTGTTGGTGATCTTGGCCACGGTCTTGAGCGGCACCGAATGGCTGACGCGCACCAAGTCGTATTGCAGCGGTTCGTCCGGCGGCTGCTCGAAGCCGTACGCGGTCGGGTCTTGGGCAATCTGCAACGCGGCCAAGAACTGCGGCACGAAGTTGCAGGTCTCGCGCGCCAGATAGCCGCGCTCGCTCATTTCCCAGTAATCCTCGGCGCGGCCGCGATTCAACTCACGTTGGATATGCATTTCGCCGGTGTTGTAAGCCGCCAGCGACAAATGCCAGTCGCCGAATTGGGCGTAAAGGTCTTTGAGGTAGCGGGCCGCGGCCCGCGTGGCCTTCACCGGATCGCGGCGCTCGTCGACGTAGCCGTCGATGCGTAGCCCGTAGCGCCGGCCGGTGGCGCGGATAAATTGCCAGGGCCCGACAGCGCCCGCGCGCGAGACCGCGTGGGTGCGAAAGCCGCTCTCGATCAAGGGCAGGTAAGCCAGTTCGGTAGGCACGTTCTCTTCGCGCAGCACCCGTTCCATCCGCGGTAAATAGCGGCTGCCGCGGTTGAGCGCCCGCTGGTAGAAGCCCCTGGAATCTGTTTGAAAGCTGGTGACGTAGTCGTCGACGCGCGGGTGCGAGACGCTGAACTGATCGGCCCGGCTTCGTTGCGCGGCGCTGCCGGATTCGGGCAGTGAGGGACGGGCGAGGCTGAACTGCGGGGGTTCCGCCGCGGCCGGCCCGGCGGCGTACTCGGCAAGAAACGGTTCGGCGGTGTGGTTTACGCGGTAGGCGCTACAACCAGCCAGGTGCCAGGTTCCGACGAGGAGCGTAATCCCCAACCAGCGGGGGAGTACGGCTCCATATGTGCGAGCCCCCATTTGGGTTCCTCCCTCGTGATCTCTTGGGTCGTCTGGGTGGGGAAGAGCCGGAGGCGCCCTCAGACGACACAGCCAGATGTTACACTGCTCAATTCTCCGACCCGCGGCGGGTGCTTGCGCGCTCGGCGCGAGTCGCGTTGCTCGTAACATAGCCGGCCGCGCGCGACAAGCCTTCGAGGCTGGCTTTTTTGCCCTTGTCCGGCGCTCGCGGAGTGCGACCGCCGGGCTGCGCGGTAAATGCGTGCACGTGAAGATTTGCTCGAGCCCTCGGCATTCATCGGATTCATCGGCCGGACAGCTTGACAGCGCACGGGCTGAGCCGCAGGATACCCGCGGCACCATCGGGCAACGGTCCGCAAGTGCCGAAACAGCCGATGCGCCTGACCCGTTCGACTCTCGCTCTCTCTCTGCTGGCGGTGATTGCCGTGCTGGCGGTGGCGTTGCGCCCGGCGGCACAAGAGACCGAGGAGCCGGGCTCGTCCAAGGTTGCCGACAGTGAGCTGCAGACTTTCATCGCCGTCTACAGCGCGATGCAAATGGATCATGACCTGACGATCGAGCGCGCCGTGGAGCCGTACCATATGAGCGTCGATGCCTTCCGGCAGTTGGAGCGCCGAGTGCAAGCCGAGCAACGGCTGGTAGACAAGGCGCGGCAGGCGCTGCTGGTACAGGCACAGGGTCGCGCGGTGCTGGGCGAGGCGCCCACCCCCACGCCCAGCCCGACGCCGACCGCGGTGCCGCCGCCACGGCGCCAGCACACACGCAAGCGCTAGTAGCCCGTCCTGGCAATGGCGGCCGGCCCCAGTGCGCGTCGACGTAACCTGCAAGAAGTGCCGCGATCGCCGCCGCCTCGATGTTGGTGATCCCGGCAGTCAGCCGCTTGAGGAATACGTGCGCCTGCTCAACGATCGGCTGCGCCATCGCCCCAGCTTCGAGTGCTTTGGCGGTCACCTGGAAGTCGCGCCGCCGGTGCCCGATTTCTGGGAGATCCATTGGGAGACGCTCGGCGACTAAGCCCCGCAGGTTGCGTACGGGGCTGCCGGCCCCGGGCAAGACCGGCACGAAATCGGCGCTTGCAACCTAAGTGCAGTGTGGGCAGACTGAAACAGCCGGCAACCCCCGGAGGAGGACGATGGCTGACGACCACGAAGAGACCGACCCGCTAGATCCCCAGGAGATAGTTAGCATGCTGGAGGATGTGCGCGCCCGACTGCGCATTGCGATCTGGGCGCTGCATGGCATGCACCAGGACATGAACGCTCTGACGGTAGACGACGTGTCGGACATCGAGCATTTGTTGGCCGAAACCCTCGACCGCGTGCTGGCGCCAGCCAGTGATGCCGTGAGCCAACTCCTCGAGGTGAGCCCGGGCGGCGGCCCGGTCACCACTCACTGATTGCGTACCCGCGGCCCCTGGGCCGGTGGAATCCCACGTGCCGGTAGCGGCAGTTGCCTGCGAGTTGGCGACGTTGCCAGAGCTGGGGCGGGCGGTTGTTGCTTGCCGCGCCTGTCCGCGGCTGGTGGCACATCGCGAGCGGGTCGCGCACGAAAAGCGCCGCCAGTATCTTGATTGTGCCTACTGGGGCAAACCCCTGCCGGGTTTCGGTGACCCGCAAGCGCGCGTGCTGCTGGTCGGCTTGGCGCCAGCCGCACACGGCGGTAATCGCACCGGGCGGCTGTTTACCGGTGACCGCAGCGGAGATTGGCTGTTCGCCGCGCTCCATGCCGCCGGCTTTGCCAATCAGCCCGAATCCACTGATCGCCGGGACGGCTTGCGGCTTACTGACGCTTACATCACGGCCGCAGTGCGTTGTGCTCCGCCCGACAACAAGCCGTCGCGGGTTGAGCTGGAGCGCTGCCGTGCGTACCTGGCGCGGGAGCTGCAGTTGCTCCCGCGCGTGCAGGTGGTCGTGGCGCTCGGACGCATCGCCATGGACGGCTACTTGGCAGCGCGTGCGGCGGCGGGCCAAAGCGTGCCGCGCCCTCGGCCCAGCTTCGGTCACGGCGCAACTCACCAGCTGGGTGAGCTGACGCTGGTGACCTCCTACCACCCGAGCCAGCAAAATACGCTCACCGGGCGGCTCACCCGGGCGATGCTGGCCGAGGTGTTCGTCACCGTGCGGCGGCTGCTACAGCGCGCCCGTGACCAAACCGGGCGTGGCCCTTGACCTGCACCGTGCAAGTGCGGTCTGGTGCCGGCGGGAACTTGGCAGGGAGGCGAGCGATGCTGCGATTTCCAGAAGGCTTTCTGTGGGGCACGGCGACGGCGGCGTATCAGATCGAGGGCGCGCACAAAGCCGACGGCAAGGGGTCGTCGATTTGGGACACCTTCAGTCATACGCCGGGCAAGATCTTCGAGGATCACAACGGTGATGTCGCCTGCGATCACTATCACCGTTACCGCGACGACGTCGCGATCATGGCTGCCCTCGGCCTCAACGCCTACCGCTTCTCGGTGTCCTGGCCGCGCGTGCTGCCGCAAGGCACCGGCGCGCCCAATCAGGCGGGGCTCGATTTCTACAGCCGGCTGGTCGATGCCCTTCTGGAGCAACGCATCCGGCCTTTCATCACGCTGTACCATTGGGACTTGCCGCAGGCGCTGGAGGAGCGCGGCGGCTGGGGTGCGCGTGACACGGCGGCGGCCTTCGGGGATTACGCGGCCTTGCTGGGACGTACCCTCGGTGACCGGGTCAAGGACTGGATCACGCTCAACGAACCGCTCGCGACCGTGGCTGGTGGATACATCTTCGGCATGCTGGCCCCGGGCAAGACCGATCCGGCGCTGGGCTTCCAGGCCTCGCACCACCTCAACTTGGCCCACGGCCACGCGGTGCGGGCGCTGCGGGCAGCGGTGGCAGACTCGCACCTCGGCATCACCCAGGTGTCGATGCCGGTCTATCCGGCGACCGACAGTGAGGCCGACCGCGCCGCCGCGCACCGTTACGATGGCTTTACTAACCGCTGGTATTGGGACCCGCCGCTCAAAGGTGGGTATCCCGCCGACATCCTCGAACGGCTCGGCCCGCTGGCGCCGAAGATCACCAACGGTGACCTCGCCCTGCTGTCACCGCCGATCGATTTCTTCGGCCACAACAGCTACTCGCGCGCGCTCGTGAAGGACGATCCTGATTCGCTGCTGCTGGGGGCTGCGCGAGTGAAGGCGGAAGGCCGGCCACATACGGAGATGGGCTGGGAGGTCTATCCCGACCACCTTTACGACGCGCTGATGCGGATCACGCGCGACTATGAAG
>JACQVA010000027.1 GCA_016210005.1 Deltaproteobacteria bacterium
AAACAACGGCCGGTCGTGGCGGTGTTGGCCGCCGTCGGCGTCGGCTATCTGGTCGCCCGCCTCGTCTCTCGTGGAACGAGGTGAGCGCCATGCGTGATTCGGAGAATTCGAAGGGAAACGGCGCGGCCGGCGGAACCGAGCCGCCGCTCCAAGATCCCCGCTCCATCGGCGACCACGGTCGACAACTCCATCACGATGCGGCGACACTTGCCGCTGAGGTCCGGGGCACGACCGCTGACCTGGAACGCTACCTCACAGATCAGGTGAAGCGGCGGCCCTACCGCACCCTCGGAGTGGCGGCCGGAATTGGTTACGTTCTGGGTGGCGGTCTCAGTTCGCGGTTGACCGTCGTGTTGCTCGGCGCCGCAACGCGGTTGGCTACAGCGCTCGCCGTACGCGAGCTCGGCGCCCGAATGTTGCAGCGCGATTCCACATCGGTTCAGAGCAAGAGCGCCTGAGCGAAACTCGGGAGCAGCAAAGGAGCGATCATGAAGATTGAGGACATCTTGCAAGCCCTTCCATCGAAGGAGGACATCGCAAGTGCGGTCGGTCTGGAGGCGCGGTCCTCCGCGACTGGGGACATGCTGACGGCATTCGGCATCTTCGGCACCGGGATGATCCTGGGCGCAGGGCTAGCCCTGTTGTTCGCACCGAAGGCCGGCCATGAAATCCGCCACGACATCGCCGAGAAGGTCGGCGAGATTGGCGAACATTTGCGCGCGCAAGTGCCACAGCCGGCCACGTCAACCAACGGACCAAACGCCTGAACCTCGGGCACAAAGGAGATCGTTATGTCACTGCTACTGCTGATCGTTCTGTTGCTGATCGTCTTTGGTGGCTTGCCCACCTGGGGGTATCACCAGTACGGGTATGGGCCATCGGGGATCGGCGGCATCGTCCTCGCCGTCGTGCTCATCATGTTCCTGACCGGTCGGCTGAACTTTTAGCGCCTCCGGCCCTCCGTATCGCCGCCTCGCTGTGTGAGCGCAAACTCCCGCGCTCCCACGGTCTCGGCTGATCGTATCATGGTGCACGCTCTCAGCATCGACGTCGAGGACTGGTATCACGACTTCCTGGTCGATCCGCGCACGCCGCGCGCGAGCCGCGTGGAAGCCAACACGCTCGGTGTGCTCGACATCCTGGAGGCGCACGGGGTGAGAGCGACATTCTTCTTCTTGGGTGAAGTTGCGGAGCGCTTCCCGGCGCTCGTACGGCGCGTCGCGGCGGCGGGCAACGAGGTGGGGAGTCACGGGTATCGTCACTATCCGGTGTCGCAGATGACGCGACGTGAGTTCCTTGCCGATGTGGCACGTTCGCAGCGCGCCATCGAAGACGCGATTGGCCGACCAGTGCTCGGGTATCGCGCCCCGTACTTTTCGATCAAAGCCGGGGTGCACTGGCCGATCGATATTCTCAAGGAGTTGGGGGTCCGCTACGACGCCAGCGTGCTGCCGATCGACCGGCCGCCAGGTATGGATCTCGTGTGTGCGCGTAAACCGTTTCAACATGCAAACGGCTTGTGGGAGATTCCGGTGGCGATGCTGCAGTTGCTGACCTTCTTGCATCTCCCGCTGGCCAGCGGCAACGGCTTGCGGTGGCTCCCCAGACGTTTGAGGCGACGCTGGGTGCGGCGCTTCGAGCGCGACATCGGAGCGGGAGTCTTCTACCTGCATCCGTGGGAGTTCGATCCGGGGTCGCCCGTGGCGCCATGCCTCAGTCGCTGGTTCTTGCGCGTCGGCCGTCGTCGTCTGCCCGAGCGCTTCCGCGAGCTGCTTCGCGAGACGCCGTTCGCGCCCATCGTCGAGGTATTTGCGGCTCAACTCGGCGACCCAGCAGTGCCGGCGCTGGTCGGCGGTGCGAGGGCGTGAGATCACTGTCGGGTGGACAGAAATGGCAGAAGTAAATGGTTGATAAGCTCCTCGCTGTGAATGGCGGCACCGGGGCAAGTCTTTTGACTGGTGAATCATGCAGGAGTGGATGGCCCATGACTCTGGCGCTGCCTTCAGATCAGCTCGCGGGAAGTGCGGTGTCTTCCTTCGCCGCTCGGCTGCGGCAGAACCTACGCTTCGACGGACTGTGGTGGCGGAAGCTCGCAGCGCTCGCATGCGGGTACGGCCCGGAGTGGGTGAAGCGATGCTTGCCGGCGCCGACCGCGGCGATGATCTTCTTGCTGGTCCGTCCGAATCGTCGCGGCGCGATCGCCAACATGGCACGCATCGTCGGCACGGCGCGCCGCACCGAGGCCGCGCTGGCGGCGTTGCGCATGTACGCCGAGTTCGCCCGCTGCATGACGGAGACGATGGAGTATTACGGTCCGTCCCCGCCGCCGATCCAGGTGGATCTGCCCGAGCGGGACAACGTCGCCGACGCCTTGCGCGAGGGACATGGGGCGGTGATCGTCACCGGGCACTTCGGCAACTGGGACATCGCCGCGAAGACGTTGCGTGAGCACGGGCGACCGATCAACGTGGTCATGGCGCGCGAGGTAAACGCCACAACCAACCACTACGTCCGCGCGGCGCGCGAACGCGCGGGGGTGCGGGTGATCTACTCCGACACATCGGGCCTTCCCGACCCAGTGGTTCCAGTTCGCCCCATTCTGGCCCGGCGGGGCTGCCGAACGGCAAGGATAACTCCGCCGATGCCCGACCGACCCCGTACCCAGACTCATGATTCGATGCGGCCCGGACTGTGTGCGCCTTCACTCATTCCGTAACAGCGATCGCAGAGCGCGCCGTCATCGAGAACGACGAGGGCGGTAGTGCGAGGGTCGCGGTTGTCTGGAAGCGGGCATGGCCATGCGGGCGACCGGAGGACGAGAGTCGCCCCGTCAAGAGCAAGACCAGAACGATCAGTACGACGATGCCAACGACACCGGTGCTGAATCCGTAGAACATACTAGTGTCCTCCTTGGATACAGAGGGTAGCCGATCCCTGCCGGCAGCGTGAGAGCGTAAGATTACGCGCGTAGAACCATCCGCGTAATACTCCGAGCTTACGGCGTTGCGGCGCCCTATGTACATTACGGACACGCTGATGCGCATCTCGGAACAATCGGTAGGTGCAAATTCACCATCAGCCGGAGGTAGGAATCATGAAACGAGGATTGTTGTGTGCGGCTGTCGCACTGTTAGCCGCGAGTTGTAGCACTGCTCAACCAGTGACATCGGTGGCCGACCAACGTGCCATGCTCGTGGGACCTCAAGGGCCCGAAGGCCCTGCCGGTCCCGCTGGCGCGCCAGGTTCGGTCGGTGCGAAGGGCGCCCCGGGTGCGATCATGGCTGGGCCTGCCGGCGCAGAGGGCCCTGTCGGTCCTGCCGGCGCGCAAGGTCCAGCCGGACCGGCGGGCGCCGCGGGCGCCGTCGTGGTCGGTCGTGCCGGCGTCGCTGGCCCTGCCGGTCCTGCCGGCGCACAAGGTGTAACCGGACAGCCAGGCGCTCAAGGCTCTAGCTTGACCGGCCCTGCCGGCCCTGTAGGCCCTGCCGGCCCCGCCGGCGCGCAGGGGATAGCCGGACAGAAGGGGGTTCAAGGCCCAACCCTAGTGGGCCCGGCCGGTGCCGCTGGCCGTCGGGGTGCCGAAGGCGTGCAAGGCGTAACCGGACAGGCGGGTGCCCAAGGCATCACCACGGCCGGTGTCGCAGGCGCGACTGGTCGTTCGGGCTCTGCAGGCGCCCAAGGCTCAGTCGGAGGAGCGGGTGCACAAGGCCCGGTGGGCGTGATTGACCGCTGGACTTCGTTCAGGGACTTCGAATTCGAGTACGACCGGGCTGACATTCAGGCTTCGGACATGAGCAAGGTCGCCGAGATCGCGGCCTATACGAAGCAGAATCCGTCCATCCAACTCGGAATTGACGGCTCCATGGATCCACGCGGCACTGATCCGCGCAACCAAGAACTGAGCGACCGTCGTGTTGAAGCGGTGCGTAGCGCGCTGATCAAGGCCGGAGTGCGGGCGAGCAGTATCCGGGCGGGCGCGTTCGGCGACACAGAGCTCAGACGCGACCGTCGGGTCGAGGTGCTGCTGATGAGCACCAGCGACGTCAGCACCCGCGACTGACCAGCAAGATCGGGTCTCTATGCTACGCCGGCTGCGCGCGCTGAGGGAGTCTCCTTCGTGCCTTCTACACGAAGGAGACTCTCCGCGTAGTGCGTCGACAACACGCTCGCCCGGCAAACGGTCGGTGCAATGGTGTCGCGATCTGAGCAGGGGCTCGGGTGCGGCACAAGAAGGAGATTGATCATGGTCACACGCATCTCGATTGTCGGCGCCCTGCTGGGCATTCTCATCCTGCCGCTGCACGGCGCTACCGCTGCCGCGACCGTGCCCGAACCGAGGCAGTCGTGTTGTGTTTGGAATCGGAGCAGCAATGCTTGCGTTGCTGTTGCCCGGTTGCACGCTGCCGATCAGTCGGAGGGAGACTCTTCCACCGCCCGTGGTGGCGCCCCAGGTGAAAGAGGAAGTGCCCAACGCTGAGGGGTCCAAGGTAGAGCAGGTCGGAAACGCGTCCTGGTACGGGCCGGCGCAAGACGGGAAAGAGACCGCGAGTGGAGCAACATTCGATCAGAATAAGCTGACCGCGGCACATCCGACATTGCCCCTGGGCAGCAAGGCTGTGGTCACCAACCTGGAGACCGGAAAATCGGTGGAGGTCACGATCAACGACCGCGGTCCTCATGTGAAGGGGCGGAAGATTGATCTCTCGCGCGCCGCAGCCCGACAGATTGGGATGTCGAAGAAAGGCGTGGCGAAGGTCAAGATTGAGGCGAGGCCCCGCCGGCATGCGACCAAGAAGCGGACGGCGAAGAGCCACGAGGCGCCGGTGGCAACGACGAGCACTGATACGCCGGTGCTCTCGCCGCCGTAGTCCTTGTGCGAGAGAGACAGCCGCAAGGCGCAAGGAGATCGAATGAACGACACCAAGAAGGAACTCAGCGGACCTGACCTCGCCAAGGGAGTCGCGCTGTCGAAAGTCGCCGACGGTGCCGAGCAGCAATCATTCCCGGCAAAGGCGGGGATGCCGGAATCGGTCGTGATCGTGGGTGGTGGCGCAGCGGGTAACGCCGCTGCGGAAATGCTCCGGCCGGAGGGCTACGGCGGCCGCATCACCATGCTGAGCGCAGACCCGTCCGTGCCCTGTGATCGCCCCAATCTCTCGAAGGGTTATCTCGCAGGCACGGCGCTCGAGGAGTTCACGGTCCTGCGATCGCCGGGATTCTATCGAGAGCGCGGCATCGAGTTGAAGCTGGGCGCTCGCGTCGCCGCCATCTACACCACGAGCCGGCACGTGCAGCTCGTGGACGGTACCCGCTATGCCTATGATGCGCTGTTGCTCGCCACCGGCGCCGAGCCGGTACGGCTCGATGTGCCTGGCAGGGATCTCCCGCACGTACACTATCTGCGCACGCTGGCTGACAGCCGCGCGCTTGTCGCCAAGGCGCTCGTGTCGCAGCGGGCCGTGGTGATTGGCGCCAGCTTCATCGGACTCGAGGTGGCGGCATCGCTTCGAGCGCGGAACATCGACGTGCACGTGGTCGCGCCGGAAACCGTCCCCATGGAAAAGATCCTGGGACCAGACGTAGGACAATTCATCCGCACGCTCCACGAGCAACACGGAGTGACGTTCCATCTCGGCACGACAGTGGCCTCGATAGATGAGCGCAGCGTCACGTTGCAGAGCGGAGAACACCTGCAGGCTGACCTTGTCGTCGCCGGCGTCAGGGTACGGCCGGCGATCGCATTGGCGGACCAGGCAGGCCTCGCCATCGATCGCGGCATCACGGTGGACGAGCACCTCGAGACGAGCGTCCCGGGCATCTTCGCGGCCGGCGACATTGCGCGCTGGCCGGACCGGCTCACCGGCGAGCGCATCCGTGTCGAGCATTGGGTGGTGGCCGAGCGCCAGGGGCATACCGCGGCGCGCAACATGCTTGGACAGCGAGAGCGGTTTGACGCCGTACCGTTCTTCTGGACCGAGCAGTACGACTTCAGCCTCGCGTATGTGGGTCACGCCCAGCGCTGGGACACGGCCGAGATCGACGGGCAACTTGACGCTGACACGCGTAACTGCGCGATCACGTATCGCCGCGGGGGCAAGAAGCTGGCCGTGGCTTTCGTTCACCGCGATATGGAGAGTCTGCGCGCGGAAGTCGAGTTCGAGAGGACGATCGCCGCAAGAGTGTGACCGAGCTGCGCGATACGCTGAGTCTTGTAGAGGGCACCGCAACTAGGGAGGGTAAGCCATCACGGCGGCAAAATTCAAAGTCGCGGCGATCACGTCCGCTGGATTCGGAGGCCGGGCACGAACGTGGCGACCAGGTTCATGGTCATAAAGTGTGGGGCGAAGCCGCATTCCCATTGGAGCAAACCATTTCCCAGTGTCGATACGCCGCATCTCGAAAAGACATCCCAGGCACGTTAGGCCTGACGAACGCTAATCCCGGCACAGCCATTGCTCTCTAAGGGCCTGCCTAGAACCAGCAGGAAAGACAAGGAGGATTGACCATGGCCAGCGGCAAGTCGGATAGACTGAAGGGACGCGTGAAGGAAGCTGCGGGAGCCCTGACCGGCAATGCGAAGCTGAAGCGGAAGGGTCTGGTCGACCAGGCTGTCGGGAACATCAAGCAGATGGTGGAGGACCTTATTGAGATGGTGGACAACTGTCTCGATTGGGTCAAAGGTTTGTTCGCCTGAGGGTGAGGCTTGGGCCGCGGTCGTGGCGCGGTCGACGGTGGAGCGGCGGTCACCACCGCGCTCGAAGCGCGCGACCGGAAGACGGTCGGCGCATGGTGTCGTTGCCGGAGCAGGTTATTTCTGACTCTTTCGGAGGAAGGAATTCATCATGGCTGGAACTGTGGCGTTTACCCGGGATTGGTTCATGAGCGAGCTGGCGTTGTTCTCCAAAGCCTTTGATCCATTGTCGCGGGCTGACGATGTCGCCGAGTTAGAAAGTAGGCTATCCAGGCTAGAGCAACAGTTGGAAGCCAACAAGGACCACTTTCACGATGATGAGATCGACGCCATTAGGGCATCGTTGGCCGAGCTGAGGGCACAACGGCATCGATGGGAACAACATGTCTAAGCCAGCCCCACGCGTTGTGAAGTGTTCCCGACGGTCGCGAGATCATCCCGGAGCACCTCCGGGTAGTCGTCCCCGCTGTCCATCGCGCATACGGAACATGCCCCGCGGCGTAACCGGCCGACTATCAGGGAATCGGTGTCGATCCGGAAGGGTCGCTGGCCACCCTCCGCCATGATGCGTGTGACAAGCCTGCCGATCCCGCCAGCAGTGTGAGAGCGACGACCATGCGCGTAGAACCACGTGCGTAGTAGTCCGAGCTTACGGTAGCTGCCCTGCCCTTGTACAAGTCAGCAGAGAATCCGCGCCGAAGACGAACCGATCCCTGTGGAGCACGAGAAGCCCGGCGCTTTGGATGACAAGGAGGACAAGATGAATGCGTCAGAGAGATCGCACGCAAGGGAGGAGCGTCCGCTGGACGGCGCGTGGCTGTCGTTTGACCTGCCGGTGATGCTGAAGCGGATCAAGGCGGAGGAAACGTGGCGCTCGAGTAGACGCAACGCCATGACACTGATGAAGAGTCGGGGACAGCGCATTGTGCTGATTGCAATGCACGGCAAGACTGAGATTCCGATGCACCGCGCGGACGGACAGCTCAGCCTCCAGGTGATCCAGGGAAGCCTGCGGGTCCACACCGACGCGCAAGCCATCACGCTGGGAAAAGGGGAATTGCTCGCTCTGCACGCGGAGATTCCGCACGCCATTGAGGCGATGCGCGAGTCGGCCTTCTTGCTCACGCTGTCGACCGAGGCGGCGCATCCGGCGGAACAGTGAGGCGCGCTGCCGCGGTCGGTTCGTCACGGCGATGGATGCCACCCGCTTCAGCGAAGTGGGTCCGTAGGCATGGCCGATGAAGCGACGCGGTAAATCCCAATTGTTATCTCTACGGGTTCTTCTTCTCGCGATGGCCGTGTTCGCCGCGTGCGGCGGGCACGGCGGTAGCGGTCCCGGCACGCCCACCAGCACCCGAACCAACTTCGCTCCAACGCCGACGAATACGCCGCTCCCCACCGGCGTTCCTACCAACACCTCTGGTCCCACGCAGACCCCTACGCCGGACTCGTTGCAAGCGCGCCGGCAGTTCCGTGCGCTCGCAGGAGTCTCCATGCGCGCGTACGGCGCGATGAACCTGGGCGCGAAGCAAGCCGAACTGTTCGGTACGATCGCTGCCCTCAGTGGCCCCATCGATATGCGGCAACTCCTGCGGGACATGGTGAACGACAACCTCGAGGTGAGACCGCAGACGGCTATTCCGACCAATGTCGGCGACGATTTCACCTTCGATCACCAAGCACCCTATCCCGGACGCGACACGCGGCTGTCGATGGTCAAGGACCTGGTCATCGCCTTCGGCAATCCCTTCCTGCAGCATCCGGATCCCTCGCGGCAGTTTATCTGGCGATGGATTCCGAACCGGCAGCCATCCTGCGCGACGATGCGTTTGGGAACTTCACGCTGCCGGCGAACCCGCCTGGGTTCCTCGATGGCGGCGATGCCAACCAAGCTGGCCTGCGCCAGACGAATGAGACGGCAACCCAGCCGGTCGATGTCCTGTTAGTCGCCGGCGGGTCGCTGCCACAGATCGCCAGTGGCGCCACCGGTGTGGATGTCGGCGGGCGGATGCTCGCCGACCTGAACGGCGACGGGATCTACGACGTCGGCGATGGCATCGTCGTGAATCTCTCGGAGCCGTTCGTCGACACGAACGGCAACGGCGTCTTCGATGCCGGCGAGCCGTTCGGTGATTTCGGTCTCGATGGCGTGGCCGGCACCGGCGACTACGGTGAGAACAATGGCCGGTTCGACTACGACCCCGATCGGGCGAACTGGTTGGCCGAAGATCCGTTGACCCGACTGGATGCGCGCTCGAAAACGGACATCGGTACGCAGCGCATCTATATGGACGTCGGCACCCGAGACGAGTTCGGCTTCGCAAAGCACTACGACAATTTCATTGCGATGCTCCAATCCAAAGGACTGACGGTAAGCACTCGGGACACCTTTCCCGCCAACTGCCTCGACATCGCAGAGCTGCCACAACAGTTTCTGCTGCTCCGCTATGTCGGTGGGCACGTCGGCTACCAGCCGAAGGAAAGAACTGACCGTGGAAAAGACCGACTTCGCCGAACAGCGTGAGGACCTCCTGCAAGGGATCGAGCGGGACCGGGAAGAGGTGCGCGTCGCCGTGCACCAGCTCACGGGTGCGGCCGGGTCTACACTCGACGTGAGCGAGCACATCAAGAAGTTCCCGCTGACGTGGGCGATTGACGCATTTCTCGTCGGTGTATGGCTGGGCAGTCGCGGGGCTTCGGTCGGCGCTGCCGGACAAAGGAGACCATGATGACCACAGATCAGATGGCGGAGGAGCCGCCCTTGCCGCGGGGCACGGAGCAGGTGCAACCAGACATCGCGGCAGTCCGCTCCAAGGTGACGGACCTGGAGCAACAGGCCCGCGCACTCATCAAACAACGGCCGGTCGTGGCGGTGTTGGCCGCCGTCGGCGTCGGCTATCTGGTCGCCCGCCTCGTCTCTCGTGGAACGAGGTGAGCGCCATGCGTGATTCGGAGAATTCGAAGGGAAACGGCGCGGCCGGCGGAACCGAGC
>JACQVA010000028.1 GCA_016210005.1 Deltaproteobacteria bacterium
CGCCGCAGCTCACTCAGTCGTGCCAGTCCCTGCGTTGCGCTGTTCTCCCTTGCCATTCGACCATCCTCCTCTCGTCGAGATGGCCGGGGAGGTTAGTCGAACGCGACGTCAGCGCGCATGCATGCTCACCGGAAGGACACAGCCGAACTCGCCCCGTGTTCCCATCATCGCCATGACCGCGCACGCCATGGCCAGCGACCGCGAGCGCTGCCTGGCAGCAGGGATGGACGGTTACCTCACCAAGCCCATCCGGCCTGACGTGCTGTTTGCGCAGCTGGATGAAGTAGTGAGTGTCCGCCCCCCGGGGGCTGCCGACCGGGAACAAATGCAAATGGGTGTGCGACAAATCTGTGGGTAATGTGCAGCCGACCGGGCAAATCCTCACCAGTCTGACAGTACTGTGTACTGTCAGGCCGAGGCCCATGGCCGAAAGGGACGGAATCTGTCATTCCCGCGAAAGCGGGAATCCACGGCACCGGCTCTCTACGACCCGCCAAACGCCAAACTGGATTCCCGCTTTCGCGGGAATGACGGCCATAACACCGAACCACGTTACCCACAAATTTGTCGCGCACCCAATGCAAATCGTCGAGCTGAGGTGAACCCGCCCCTGGCGATCCGCAATCCTGATTCCGGAACGATGGTCCGAATCCCGAAAAAAGAGAACGCCTCACGGTCGGTATCGAGCCCAAAACCGGTGCTTGGCATGGCCTGGCGCCCTGGCATCGGAAGTGCACGGCAGCTAAGATAACTGCGACAAGATGCAGTGCTCCCTTTGACGCGGCGATCCCCCTCTGGCCGCGTCAGCCGCGGGACGGAGGCTCGGCCCCCTCCGGTCTCCGCTCCCGCGGTCCCCTCTCAGGGGTTACGCCCGCAATTGCGGTGACTCCGAAACATCGCCGTAACTCCAAAATGGCGAACTAAGGGCAGTAACCTCCTTCACCGGGCGGTTACCTCCAATCCCATCCCCTCGTGCCAGCGTCGCGCACGTGTCGTTCCGCCCCATTCGTCAGTGTGCTGACCTGGTAACGGGCCAGGCCCGAGGCTGAAGGTGCCGATTCAGCAGCCCTGGACCAAGGCACGGCTGATGCTGAAGCAAGGAGTGATGAAACAGCTCACGTGGCCGGCAGGTCATGTGACTGGCCGGATGCAAGAGTTGCAGCGCAATGCTTGGAGGTAGCAATGAGTGAGATGCGCCCATACCGGGTCCTAATCGTTGACGACCATGCGGACATGCGCCAGCTGATCGCCTTCACGCTCAAGCGCAGCGAATTGCCGCTAGTCGTAACCATGGCCACCAATGGGATCGAGGCGCTGGTGCGCGCGCAAGCGGACTGCCCGAATATCGTCCTGCTGGATGTGATGATGCCGGGCATGAACGGCTTCGAGGTGTGCGCGCAGCTACGCTCGAACCCGCGCACCGCCTCTGCTTGTATCATCATGCTCACCGCGCTGACCGACGCCGATGCCAGAGAAGAGGGACGGCGCGTGGGTGCGGACTCGTTCATGACCAAGCCCTTCCGCTGGACCGACCTGGTGGCGCGGATCCGCGAGGCAATCGAGCAGTCGGCCGGCGAGATCGTGCTGCCGGACGAGCCTGCGGAGGTGGAGCTGGTAGCGGCCCGTTGAAAAAGGTTGCCGCTCTTCGCGACGGCGCTACGCGCCGCCTCAGGGCGGACAGAGGAAGGCATTGTCCAACAACGGCGTTCGGTGGCACCCATTCCCATAGGCGATGGTCAGTTTCGGAGCTGACCGATATCCTGGCTTTTTACCGGCTACTGCGCCAGTGATGAGCCTATGCAGAGGCTGCTGCAGCGAGTCCCTATAGCCTTCGCCTGTGGCCTGTGCCTTCTTGCCCGAGTTGACTTCGCCGGCGCGACCACGCCGACGCCGAGCGCGACGCCGCTGACGCCGGAGGTGAATCTCGCCCCGTATCAGCCGACCGCGTGGTCCGACGAAATCGTCGTCAGCACGCAGACGGGCACGCACAGCGACAGCTCCTCGTTGACCTCGAGCGATACGCTCTATCTCGATTGGGCGATTGCCAACCTCGGCCCCGGAACGCTGCCGGGCGCCGCCCAGCCCACGGTGACGCTTTACGTCGATAACCAGTACCGCCGGCTCTGGACCTATGCCAGCGACGTCGGTCCCGGGGGCACGCTCATGGTCAACGACTACCAACTCGGCCGGCTGGGCGGGGGCACGCACACGCTCACCATTCGCATCGACGAACTCGATCTGATTGCCGAAACCAATGAGCGGGACAACGAGTACACCAAGGTGGTTGCTCTGACGGGGCCGACGTTGCCGCCGACCCCCACGCGGACGCCCGAGCCGCTGCCCAATCTGGTGCCCGCGAAGCCCGCCGGATGGTCCGACAAGATCGTCATCAGCACCCAGTCGGGCACGCACAGCGACAGCCCCTCGTTCAAGGGCACCGACACGCTCTATGTGGACTGGACGATCGCCAACATCGGCAGCGCTCCGGTTCCGCTCACGGACGTGGTCGGTGTCGGCTTGTATGTCGACGGCCGCCTCGCGCGCGCGCGGTTCTTAGCTGCGTACAACTTCACCCCAGGCGCAATCAAGTCAGTCGAAGACCAGACAATCGGGCCGCTGGGCGGGGGTAGCCATACCATCATGATCCGGGCCGACATGGACGGCGACGTCACCGAGACTGACGAAGGCGACAACGAATATGCCAAGACGATCACCCTGTCGGGGCCGACCTTCTCTCCGACCCTGATTCCCACGCCGACGCCGACACCCTCGCCCACTCCGACGCCGCCGCCCAGCGGTCGGCCGAACCTGATACCGTTCCGACCCACCGGCTGGTCCGATGCGATCGTCGTGAGCAGCGCCACCGGAACGTCCACCGACAGCCAGCGGCTCTATGCGGGCCAGCCGCTGCACGTCGATTGGGCAGTGCTCAACAACGGCGACGCGACCGCCACCGGGAGCTTCTTCGTCGAACTCGATCTCGACGGCACGGAGGTGGCCAGCTGGTATTCCAACTCGCCGTTGGAGCCCGGTTTCTACACCTACGTGGCTGACTACGAGTTGGCCGCGCTCGCGCCGGGAACGCATTCCTTGACGATCAAAGCCGATAGCACCGCCAGCCTGGCCGAGAGCAACGAGGGCGACAACACCTTCACCAAGACCATAACCGCCATCGCCGCCGGCCCCAACCTGATTCCATACCAGCCTTCCGGTTGGTTCGACCGCATGGTCGTGAGTGTGCAAACGGGCTCGCACAGCGACAGCCCCTCGTTCAAGGACACCGACACGCTCTATTTGGACTGGGCGATTCTCAACGACGGCACGGCGGCCGCCGAGGCGCGCTTCGGCACCGCGCTCTACGTCGATGAGCAATTGGTTGACTCGTGGTTCACCGCGCCGCCCTTATCGAGCGGCTACTACTCGTACGTCGAGGACTACGCGATCGGCACCTTGCCGCAGGGCACGCACACGCTGCGGCTCAAGACTGACAGCGGCAACGCCGTCGCCGAGGGCAACGAAGAGGATAACGAGTACGCCAAGACGATTCGTGTCGGCGACGCGGCGCCCTGTCCCGGCGACTGTGATTCCGGCGGCACGGTCACCGTCGACGAACTCGTGCGCGGTGTCACCATCGCTCTGGGAAGCGCGGCGCTCGGTGAATGCCCGGCTTTTGATATGGGCCTCGATGGCAGCGTGACGGTCGACGAACTCGTGCTCGGGGTCAACGCGGCGTTGAACGGCTGCACCACGTTGGCGCAGCAGTGATCTATCACCCCGAGCAGCTGCATCACTCGGGCCAGTACGACGACTACCTGGGACTGCTGGTGAACCATTTCAACCCGCACACCGCCGGCGGCCTCATGTGTCGCGTTCCGGTGAGCGTGGGATGGGACGGCACGCTCTACGACTGCGACACCCTTGAAGTTGTCGTTCGCGCCGTTGGAATGGGCCAGCAGCAGAGCCGCGAGAGCGAGTATCCAGATCACTGCATGGCCCCCGAGCAGCTCGACCCCGCACCCGCCGTGCATCCGAAGCAGTGCGCGCCGGTCGCGACTTTCGCATCGGTCAGAGCGTCGAGGTTGGCGAGGTCGCAGACGGTCCGAATTCGCGGGGCTCCGATCGGGACATCGAGCATCTGATTGAAGTCGCAGTCGTAGACGCGACCGTCCCATCCGATGCTCACCAGCGAACGACACATGAGCCCGGCAACGGTTGCGGGGTTGAAGTGATTGACCAGCAGGCTCATGTACGCTTCGAGCTGACCGGCTTTCTCTAGCCAGGCACCGAAGCGCTTGATGGGCATGTTCGTGATGGTCAGCAAACGATCGAATCGGACTCCGAAGTGCCGCTGAAGTTCGTCCCTATAGCGAACCTCCAGACCGGACTGAGCTGGCGGAAGAAATCCGCCAATCGGATTGTAAACAAGATCCAGCTGCAAGCCGGATTCACCGTACCCGAGAGCGTTCAATTGGCGTAGCGCCCGAATGCTCTTCTGAAAGGCGCCATCGCCGCGCTGCTTGTCGACGTTCTCCTTCCCGTAGCACGGCAAGCTCGCGATCACGTGAACTTCGCTGGCTGCAAGGAAGTCTGCCAGATCTTCCTGATCACGCTCGTAGAGCACCGTCAGGTTGCAGCGGTCGATCACGTGCCGGCCGAGGCGCCGGGCTTCACTGACCATCCACCGGAAGCTCGGATTGAGTTCCGGCGCACCTCCCGTGAGGTCGAGCGTTTCGACCGCGGGGCTCAACGCGAGCAACTCGGCTACACGCTCCGCAACCTCACGCGGCATGATCTCCGTTCGTTTCGGACCCGCATCGACGTGGCAGTGGTGGCAGGCCATGTTGCAGAGCTTGCCGACGTTCACTTGCAGCGCGGTCACGTGGCCTCGCCGTAGCCCCCGAGGTGCGACGGTCCCTACCATCTCCTCGAACGATGGAGTCGTCTGCTGATCCAATCTCAACACCGGCGCTGCTCCCGCCCGGTGCATCAGCAGCAGCTCCCGTTTCCGTTGCAAGCGTTGCCGGACTGCGTGGTCAAATCGTGTGCGAGCCCTTTGGTCTCACGGGGATCTCGGACGGCGTCTCGCGAGCAGTCGAACGGCTTCGCGTCTTCTGCTACCGGAGTTCGCGGCTGCACCGGAATGACACCTCTGTCACTGGAGCGGGCGCGGGGCCGTTCAGTCGGTCTCGATGAGCAGGGTAGAATTGGGCCAGCGCTTGGGCCACCGCGCTGACCAGACGGACATCCCGCTCCGTGAGTGGCCGGAGAACCGTATCGGGCTCGATGAACATCACTCGCGGGTAGGCAGTGGGGCCGGCGACTTCCCAGCCGTGCTTCTTGATCTCGCGCCGCATTGATGCGGGAATGCCGGCGCGCCGCTCGAAATTCAGGCTGAGGATGGGCGTTGCCAGATCCTCCGGCGCAGCGCCGGTCGCCAGACATAAGGTGCGGGCGCGGTGCATAGCCAGATGTCCCTCGACCGAGTAGTGGATCAGCGCGGCTACTGAGGATCGTGTGCGCACCGGCATCGACCCACAGCACGAGGTCGGGCCTGTAGGGCTCACCCTCGGTGATATAGAGCTGGGTGGACGACCTCCCGCCAACCCATTCCGTCCCGTCCATCCGTCATCCCCTCCCGCGCGGGTCGCGTGAACCCGCCGTTGCCGCGGATTGCGACTCCTCTACACGCTTTCAGCCCGCCCCACAACGGCTTGTCGGACGCGCGCGACGCTGCCGAATGTTCGGCTGTCTGACACGGCGGCTTTGATTGCCGGCCGAGTTCGTGGATAAGTGAGAGCCGCATGTCGTTGGGGATGCCCGAATCCGACTGGAAAGCGTTTCGCGAGCTGCGCCAGGTTGCAGTTGCCCTTGAGCGCTTCTGTGAGCGCGTTATCAACGATATTAGGAGCCTGTCATCAAGTCCGTCCAAGACGTTCCACGAGCGGTATCTCGAAGTCTACCGCCTCCTGGACCGCCGCGATCATGATCGCGCGCGCGCCTTTGATGACCCCCGTCGATCACAAGCCACCACCCAACTCGCGGAGATGTGTACCCAAGGATTGCTGGAACCAGAAGAACTGGCGCGTTTCAGCTCGGAACTCGCGATCGTGCTGTCACTCTCGCCGAAATCATGAAGCCCGCACGACGAGGTCGTAAGAAGCAATCATGACCCCTGGCCGGTTCGAGGGGCGGCCCGAAGGATACTTCGTCGTGAAAGGGCTTCTTGCGATTCCCTACCTGAACGTCGGGCTGGGCTCCGAACTGACGATCCACATGGCGAAGTAGTTCGAGGCGCCGCCGTAGGCGTGGCCGAGGGCGACGCGGGCGCCGTCCACTTGATAGTCACCGGCAGTGCCACGCACCTGGTTGGCCGCCTCCAGGCAGCGGATCATGCCCGACGCGCCGATGGGGTTGGAAGAGAGCACGCCGCCCGACATGTTCACCGGAAAGTCGCCGCCGATCTCGGTGGCGCCCGAGTCGACCATCTTCCAACCCTCGCCCTCCTCGCAGATCAGGTGGCCTTCGAGCCACATGGGCTCGAACCAGCTGAAGGGCACGTACAACTCGGCGCAGTCGATCTGCCGGCGCGGGTTGGTGATGCCGGCCTTCCGATACAACGCCTTGGCGCACTCCACGCCCGCCGCCGGCTTCACCGGGTCGCGACCGGGAAACAGGGCGAACTCAATCCGCTTGGCGTGAGCGATCACCCAGGCAGGAGGTCGTGGAGCGCGCTTCGCACCCGCGGCATTCGTCAACACCATGGCCGCCGCACCGTCAGAGGAGGGGCACACCTCGAGGAAGTGGATGGGATCCCAGAGCATCGGGCTGTTCTTTACTAGATCGAGGGTGATGTCCGGCATGCGCAGATGCGCGTACGGGTTCTTGCACGCGTTCAGCCGGTCCTTGACCGCAACCTGCCAGCCGATGTGTTCCGGCGCGCCGCTTTTCGTTATGTAGCTGCGGATCCACGGAGCGAAGGAGCCGCCAGCGCCGAGGGCGCCGCTGCGGCCGCCGCTCAGCG
Source organism: Deltaproteobacteria bacterium (assembly GCA_016210005.1). Classification (NCBI taxonomy): domain Bacteria; kingdom Pseudomonadati; phylum Myxococcota; class Myxococcia; species Deltaproteobacteria bacterium. The sequence goes on from JACQVA010000028.1 coordinate 7,022, forward strand.
CCCACATGAAGTCGCCCTCGCTCTGCTTCTCGTACGACACGGTGAGCACCCTCTCATACATGCCGCTCTCGACCAGCGTCACCGCGCTGATAGCCGTGGCGGCGCCCACCGATCCCGCCGTGTGTACGCGGTAGATGGGCTTGCCCACGGCGCCGAGCGCGTCGCAGAGTGAAAGCTCGGGCATCATCACGCCTTCGAGGGCATCGGGGGCCTTGCCAAGCACCACGGCGTCGATATCCGCGAACGTGAGTTCGGCATCCTCGATCGCGCGTAGCGCCGCCTCACGGACGAGGCCATCCATCGAGAGCGGCCGGCAGCGCGCGTACTTGCTCTGTCCGATGCCGATGACGGCGCAACGCTCGGCCATCAGGCGTCTCCTTCGAGGATGCAGAGCAGGTTCTGCTGCAGGGCGGGACCGCTGGCCGCATGCGCCAGACCGCGGCCGGCCTCGCCGCTGCGGATGCGGCGCGCCACCTCGATGATCCGCGTGAGGCCGCTCGCCATCACCGGGTGGCCGCAGAGCGGGCCGCCGGAGGGATTGATCCTGATGCCGTTGCCGAGCTTCAGCGCCTGGCGCAGCACGATCTCTTCGGGGCTGTAGCGGACGCAGAGCTCCGCCACATCGAGTGAGTCCGGCTCGAGGCCCAGCTTGCGGGCGGCCATGCGTGAGGAAGGCGAGTCAGTCAGGTTGCGCAGGCCCAGATGATGCGACTCGATGCGCTGGTCGATGCCGCGGATCCACACCGGCCTTTCGCACAGCTCCCGCGCCCGCTGGCCGCGCGCGATGAGCACGGCCGCCGCACCATCGGAGATCGGCGGCAGGTCGTGCTTACGCAGCGGCGAGGCGTAGTACGGTTCCTTCAGTAGGGTTTCGACGGAGACGTCCTTCGCGACCTGCGCGTAGGGATTCGAGAGCCCGTCGCGCCGGCTGCGCGAGACCACCTCGGCGAAGTCGCGCTCGGTGGCCTTTCCGGAGTCGAGCAGCGCGCGGGCCTGCAGCCCGGCGACGGAGACCGGGTCGAGGCCGAGCGGAGCATGCACATAGGGATCGGTCTGGAGCGGAAAGATGTCGCGCGGCACGCCCGGCGACGATTTCCCGGAGCCCACGACTAGGGCGACGTCGATGTCACCGATCCGGAGCCGAACGAAGGCCTCGAACAGCGCCCAGGCCCCGTCCATCTCGACGTGCGACTCGTAGACCGGCGGCCAGGCACCGTACCCGTCCACGTTCACGATGAAGGAGAAGGGAGAACCCGAGAGGTAGTCGCAGCTGGCGGCATTGGTGAAGTCGATCTGCTGCCGGTCGATGCCGGTCTCCGCCAGGATCTGATTGACGAGCCCTAGAATCAACGACGGCTCGGAGTTGTCGTACCTCCGGTAGCAGGGCGTCTGCGCAAAGGCGACGATCGCAATATCTTCGGCCATCATCAGCCCTAATCAGACGGAAGGAATTCACCACGAAGGGCACGAAGACCATGAAGAAAGCGAACCAAGCATAACTCTGGCATTGCCCCGCAAACGTCATCGGAAGTGAGGTCTGCTCTTGGGTCATGACCTCGCACTTTGGCTTTCTCCTTCGTGCCCTTCGTGTGCTTCGTGGTGAAACGGTTTTGGCTTATCAGGGTTAGCTGTGCTCCGGCAGCTTCTCGAAGGGGAGGTCGGGCTCGCCCGTTGGCTCCCAGCGCGCGATCACGTCCCCGGTGCTGGGGAACATCCAGTTGTTGTCGACGTCTTTGACGTTGCGCTCGGCGGCGGGCTTGAAGATCGCACGCAGGCGCATCCCCACGCGGAACTGCTCCGCGGGGATATCCCGGATGCGTTGCTGGGCGAGTGGCTGGTCCGCGCCGTCGAGGAAGATCGTTGCGCTGATGAAGGACCCCGTCTCCGCCTGGCCGACGTAATCGAGCGGCGAGGCCACCGTGTAAGAGACGACGGTGCCCGTGTGCGGAAGCTCCACGTCGTCGGCCGCGGTCATCATCACCCGCCAGATCGGGTCGTAGCCCTTGCTCGGGATGTAGACCTTGCCGCTCGCGGGGCTACGCTGTCCGATGAACTTGCCGTCGAGTAGCCCCTTGGCGTAGCGGGCGCGGTGTGGGTAGAGCGGCTCGCGGTAGGTGAGGGAGATCAGGTGCGTGCTGATCTTCACCTCGGTTTCTCCGGGCTCGATGTGCTCGTCCCGGGCATCGGCTTCGGGCACGAAGTAGACGTCGGTGATGGCTCCGGTGCGCTTCTCCCTGAACTGGGCTCTCACCCGCATACCGGTGGACATGGCCTGCGAACCCGCGGCCTTGACGGCGTGGGCCATCGTCGTGTCGGCGCCGTCCAGCTTGATCAGCGCGAAGGCAAATGGCTCCTGGAAAGGATGCTTGCGGGTGGGCTCGGCGATCCAGGTCCAGCACTCGACTCGGCCCGCGGGCCCGACCTCGACGAAGTCCGGGTCCAGAGTCGTGCCGGTCTCCGGGTCGAACTCCATCGGAGGGCAAAGGACGCGGTTGCCGCAACGGGTGCCCAGAATGCGGCCATCGCGCAGCCCCGTGAAGAATGGGCCGAGCACGGGGCCCAGGGTCCGCGTGTACGGGTATTCGAGAACGAAGGAGTCAGGCGAGTCCGGCATGGTCATCACCGGTTGGCTATTCACCGGTATACACCGGCTTGCGCTTCTCCTTGAATGCCTTCATGCCTTCGCGAGCGTCCGCCGTGCCGAAGATGGGGCTGCCGTATTCGAGCTCCTTGGCCAAGGCGTCGGCCTCGGGGTAGCTTTCGTCGACCTCGCGCAGCATGCGCATCAGGGCCCGGATCGAGAGCGGGCCGTTGTCGCAGATGTCCGCGGCGAGCTTCTTCGCCTCGGCCAGAGCTTGCCCCTTGGGTACGACCCTCCCGATCAGGCCAAAGCGCAGCGCCTCCTGGGCCGTGACGTGTCGCCCCGTAAGGAGGATCTCCGCTGCCAACGTGTAAGGGATCTGCCGGCGCAGTCGCACGCTGGAGCCGCCCAGGGGGAAGAGGCCCCGGCGCGCCTCGGTGACGCCGAAGACCGCGTCCTCGGCGGCCACGCGGATATCGGTGCCTTGGAGGATTTCGGTGCCGCCGGCCAGGGCGAACCCCTCGACCGCGCAGATGATCGGCTTCATTGGACGGTTGCACCGCAGCAGCGCCTGCCAGTGGATGTCGGGCACCTCGGACATCAGCTTCATGAACTCGTCGTCGGTTTCCCCGGCGCCCATGGCCTTGAGGTCGGCGCCGGCGCAGAAGACATCGCCGCGGCCGGTGAGGATCGCCACCCGCAACTCGGGGTCCTCGTCGAGCATGCGCCAAGCACGGTACATCCCTGCCAGCATTCCGCTGCTCAGGGCGTTCTTCGCCTCGGGGCGGTTGAGGGTGACAACCAACGCGTGACCTTGACGCTCGACCAAGCAATGTTCTGGATTCATGGGTCTCCTTCGGTAGAAGCTGATAGCTGATACAGGACCATAAGGGGAAGACCCCCGGTTCGGGTTACCGCTGTGATCGTACGGGCACGCCGGGCTGAGAAGGGGTGTGCGACAAATCTGTGGGTAACGTGCAGCCGACTGGGCAAATCCTCACCAGTCTGACAGTACTGTGTACCGTCAGGCCGAGGCCCATGGCCGAAAGGGACGCAATTTGTCATCTTCCAGGCGCGGCGCCACTTCTTCAGCTGCTTCTCCCGCACGATTGCGGTCTCTGCGCAGCCGTGCGCTTCGTAGTAGACCAGCTTGTCAACGCCGTACTTGGCCGAAAAACCCTCCACTACCTTGCTCTTATGCGGCCACACCCGCGTTGTCAGCTGTGAGGTCACCCCAATGTACAGCGTGCCGTTGCGTTTGCTGGCCAGGATGTAAACGCAGAACTGCTTGTCCATAGCGCCAAACGCCAAACTGGATTCCCGCTTTCGCGGGAATGACGGCCTTTAGCGGGAATGACGGCCATAACACCGAACCACGTTACCCACAAATTTGTCGCGCGCGCCGTTAACATCCGTCGCGGCGAACTCCGCCCGCGGCCTGCCCGCGGCCGATACCGCTACCGGCAACCAGCCCTCTCCCCGCGCTGAGATGCGGGGAGAGGGGCGGTCGCAGCACCCACAGCGAGCTATTGCTCACCGCCGGCGACTTCAATTACCTGCTGGCGGAAAGACCGCCGATCGTAACCGCAGAACCCGTGCCGGTTGCCGGCAGCGGTGCGTCGACTTCGTTGATGACCGTGGCGCCGGCGGCTTCAAGATGAAGAACCTGAATCGGTGCGCCGGGCGCGGCCGGGCCGAGCGCCAGTTCGCTGCCGGCGACATCCAACCTCATCTCACCGACCGCGAACGGCCGCGAGCCGCCGGAGGCCTCCTGCAACAAAGCGGGCAAGTCCACAACCAGCGTCGGAACGCCGTCAGCCAGGCTGAATACCCGCAGGTGAGTTCCGGCCTGATGCTGCCCGACGATCAACTCGGCCCCGGGCCTGTCCGCGATCACGTCGGCGGCCCACAGCGTAACGCCAGCCGGTGCCTGGCCGGGCCCAAAGGCGGCGAACTCCAGCAGCGGCTGCATCTGCCCGGCATCGAATACGCGCACCAGGCCGTCCTGGCGCGAGCCATCGTCACCGACCAGCAACTCATCGCCGGGACGCTTCGGTAACACGTCGCCGGCCGCCAAGCGCACGCTGGCGGTTGCCGGCGAGTCGGGGAAAGCTTCAAAGCGCCGCAGCATCGCCGCCCGCCCGTCGCCGGCGGCGAACAGCGCCAGGGTGCCCTTGCCGTCGCCCACGATGATTTGCTGCGCCGGGCATTCTCCGGCGTCGGCCACGAAGTCGCCGACGACGAACGGCAGCGGCTGGCGCAGGGCGCGGCGTGCTCCGACGGCGCGAAATTCCACCAGCAGCCGAGGGTGTTCGGTCAGTAGCCCACCGAAAACCCGGATTCGTGCTGCCGCTGCGCCGTGCCCGTCTTCACCAACGACGAGCTCCGCCCCCGGCTCTTTCGCGTCAACGTCCGCCATGGCGAAGTTGCCGCTGCCGGAGCGGCCGGTGCGATCGAATGCGTTCAGGCGGCTGGCCAGCTCCGGGCTGGCGCCCGCCGCGAGGCGATAGACCTCCACCTCATCGCCCACCCCGGCTGCGGTTGCGGCCTGCCCGACTACCAACTCGCTGACACCATCAACGTCGAGGTCGGCGAGATGAGCCAGCGGCATGTACCTGACCGGCTTGGAATCGCTGAATACCGGCAGCGTCTGCGGCCGAGCCGGCGCGGCGTCGCTATGGAGATCGTACAAACTGACGGCGCTCTGTTCGCCGGATACATAGCTGAGGGCCAGCGACTGGCTGCGGAACCACGGCGTGGGTGTGCGCGTGGGCGTGCGCGTCGGCTTGCGGGTGTAGGTCGCGGTCGGGGTCGGCGTACGCGTTGGGGTACGAGTCGAAGCGCGGGTGCGCGTGGCGGTGGCAGTAAAGGTTGGCGTGCGAGTCGAAGCGCGGGTGCGGGTGGCGGTGCGAGTAGCGGTGCGGGTGGCGGTGGCAGTAAAGGTTGGCGTGCGTGTCGCTGTCCCGGTAAGTGTGGCAGTCCGAGTCGCTGTCCGAGTTGGTGTGGCGGTAGGGGTCGCCGTCGAGGTTTGCGCCGGCGTACCGGTGTGAGTCGAGGTGGCAGTGGGCGCGGAGGTTCGAGTAATTGTGGCGGTCGGGGTGGAAGTCTCGGTTGCCGTAGCGGTCGCGGTTGCCGCCGGCGAGAAGGTCTGCGTCGGTGTTTGCGTTGGCGCCCACGTTGGCGTGGCCGTCGGGACTGCGGTCGGCGTGTCGGCCGGCGGTGCCGCTAGCTCCAGCCACAGCTCGTTTGACATGCCGCTCTCGGCACCTGCCGCGTCGTAGCTGGTGACAACGAACCAGTTGACGACGTTGAAGGCCAAGCCGGTAGCCGTGCCCCGGACGATGTCATCGCCGTCCGGCAAGGCGGCGCCGACGTCGATTCCGGCAGTGTAGGCCGTGCCATTCTGGCGCACATATAACTTGTAGCCAGCCACGGCGGGAACAGGCGACCAGGCAACGACCGCATCGTAAGCCAGAGTGTTCTCAGCACTAGCGAAGACGGTTAGAAGCAAGCCGGCTACAGCGGCGGCCAGCGTGGAGCGGGGTGTGTAACTCATGCCCCGAACACAGACCAAGGAACGTGCCGGCCTGCCGGTGACTGCGTGCCGCGAAAAACCGTGCCGCCGCAAGAAACTCGCACCGGCGAGAGTTGACACTCCCGCCCGGAGCGTCGGCAAGGTGACACGACATGCGCGTTGTTCCGATCAGCGCGTTACCTGGCATGCCACACGAGCAGATCGCTGTAGGATTCCTGGAAGGCTTGCGGAACGAAGGCAGAGGTTGGCCGGCGGCGCCAACGCTTAGATTAGTAAGCGGCGCCGGGCACATGTCGCCGATGGAGAACGCGGCCGGGTTCAACGCGCGCTGCGCAGGAGTGCTTGAGCCGACTGGGCGGCCCGTCTGCGCGTCTCTGCGTCTGCGCCAGCGGTCGAGGTCGCTCGCAGTTGAGCCCCTCACCCCGACCACGCCGACCCTCGCCCCGCGAAAAGATGCAGGCCGAGCCGGGACTCGTACGAGATTCAGAAGGTGCCGGCGCTGCTCGATGAGGCCCGAGCAGCTCACCGAGCGCGTCCGCGTCATCCCGTGGCACGCGCTGTGACGTTGACCGGACAACACTGCGCCGGTTAAGGCCCAGCGAACCTTCGGCCCGCTACGGGAACCCTTATTCTGGCCATTCTGGCCCGCCGTGCCGAAGAGGGCCACGGCGCCTCTTTCAACGGCCCGATGAGCTACGCCGGGAAGTTCGTCACGATGTAGTCCGAAATACCCTCCGACACCGCCAGAATCGTCCAGCTCGGGTTGACGATCGTCGAGCGCGGCACGACGCTGCCGTCGCAGACGTACAGGTTCGGGTAGTTGAACACCTGGCCATTGGCGTTGCAGACGCCGGTGGTGGCGCTGTCGGACATGCGACAGGTGCCGAGCAGGTGCACCGACGCGAAGAAGTCACCGTTGCGCCGCTCGTGCTCGGTCTCGACGAAGCGCGTGTTCGCAGGCAGCTTCTTGCGGATCTCGTTGAGCCACCACTGGTAGGTGTCGTACTTGGTCAGCGTCGGCCTTGTGATGGCGACGTTGCCGCTGCCGTCGAGGCTGATGCGCCCATCGTTGCCGTCCTCGCCCATGAAGGCGATGCCGATCGCCCGCTTCGGGTAAGCCTCCACCAACTGCTTCTGGCGCAGGCCGTAGAGGCTGGGGTTCTTCCACTTGGTGACCTTGTTGGTGGTCGAGTTCCAGTACGACGACGAATCGGCCCACGAGGGATCGTGCAAGCGAGCGGCGAACTTTGCGGCCAAGCCGACGGGCGGACCCCACAGGTCCTCGATGACGACGCCATCCGACGCCGCCAGGTTGCGCGTGATGCCGACGATGACGCGCCCCTTGAACGCTTCGGTGCTGGTGTAGGTGCAGCCGTCGTAGCCGATGGAGAAACCCGAAGGCAGGTATAGCCCCGAGGCGTAGTCGCCGGTGCCGCTCATGTTGCGGCCGACTTGGCCGCTGACGTTGACGAGGTAGCCGGCCGAGACCGACTTGAGCAGCAGCTCGGGCGTCGCGATGGCGCCGCCGGCTAACACCACCACCTTGGCGGTCACGCGGTACTCGGTGGCGCCCGTCGCCTTCACGCCATCGAGGAAATGTCCGAAGCTGGCGTCCTTGTAGACCACGTCGTACATGCCGTCGGCGCGGTTCTCGACGCGCACCACGTACTTCTGCGACCACACCTGCGCGCCGTGGTACTCGGCGCGGTAGAGGTAGTTCATCATCATCGACTGCTTGGCGCCGTTGATGCAGCCGAAGGTGCAGAAGCCGCAGTAGCGGCAGCGGCCCTGGCAGTAATTGGCGCACGCGGAGCCCTTGCCGCGCACCGCGACGCGGGCGTGCGGAAAGGCGCCGGCACCGGCTACCTGTTCGATGGCGTAGCGCAGGATGTTGTAGCGCGGCGGTTTGTGCGTCGGCACGTGGTTGTAGACCTTGTACGGCGTGGTCCACGTATCCGTCCCCGCGTCGTACACGCCTTCCACACGGGTGTAGAGATCCGACAGCCGCGTGTAGTTCCAGGCCGCCGGCCAGGCCGGGCTGCCGCTGAAGATCCGCGACGGCGCCCGCTCGGAGATGTTCGAGTACCACAGCGAGCCCCCGCCAACGCCGAAGGTGTTCGCCACCAGGAGGTTCGGCGCCAGGTAGTCCTTGAAGCTCGAGTAGATGTAACGCGGGTCGTGGGCGTGCTCGAAGCGGTAGAGCCCATCGGCCCCGGGCTTGATCGACCCGTCGGCGTTACGACTGCTGGTCTTGTGCACGTTGCTGTAGGCCCAGCGCGGCCCGCGTTCGAGCACGACCACGCTCTTGCCCGCCTTGGCGATCCGCTCGGCGGCGACCGCCCCCCCAAACCCGGAACCGACAATGACTGCATCGTAGGTTGGCATGTTCGTTCCCCCTTCTCCGTGGCGACTACAGGGTCCGCGGGTCGACCGATGGCGGCATCGGCCCAGTGGCTGGGTCACAGCCTGTGCAGGTGAGGTCCGCTGCTGTCAGATCGCCGAAGCTCGGCTCGGTCAGGGCCGTCCAGCTACACGTCAGGCCGTCGAATCCCCAGTTTGGACCCGGGTAGCCGAAGGTCGCCATGTGGGAGAACCCTTGCGGCGACGAATAGAAGAGCAGCCCCATGAAACGGGCAAGGTCGTACGCCTTGGCGGGGTTGCTGAGGGTGGGCGCGAACAACGAACCGAACCACAGACAGAGCGCCTGGGTCCCCGACACCCCCGAGGAGCCTTCGTCGCTGCGCTTGCTGCCATACGCCATCAGCTTGCGCTGGTTGTCGCAGCTGAGTTTGTAGAAATAGCTCTGCAGAAATTCCATGCACAGAGCGCCGTTGTTGAGATCGGTAACGGCGGCGTCGAGGTCGCTCTGATTGACCTGGTTGGCGTAGTAGGTATCGATCAGGTGGGCATAGATCTTCTTGCCGTACAACACCGAGTCGAGGACCCCACTTCCCGACGCACCGTGGGTTCCGCCTTTCGGGAGCATCACGTTGCCCGCCGCTTCGATCGTGCGCTGGCGGGTTCCCCCGATCGCCCCGTCGACCGTGACGCACTGGGCCGCGTCCGCCTCGGCGGGAAGCAACGGGATTGAAGCCACGGCCCCGGCCCCGGCCGCCACTGCTCCGCCGCGCAGGAACTGTCTGCGATTGAGCGTGATGTCGAGCTTGAGCGCCTCCACCACCTCGTCACTCATGATCTTATCGCTCATGATCTCCCCCTTTCCCCGTAACTTAGGACCGTCGCCATTTTGCAGGCCAAGCGTCACGCGCGTTGTTCCAAGCTGCATGCCAGTGGCGACACGCGGACGCGCGCACGAGACACGCGCCAAAACCTCGCTGCTAGAGCGTGCAAGCAGGGCACGACGCACCCAACAAGTAGGGCACCGTTGCCCCACCAGCCACATCGATCATGCGCGCAACCCAAAGCCGAAGCTCCCACCAATGAACGCGGGTGTTTGGTTGCCCGTTCGCCTCTCAACCGTGGCGCTCTGGGAGTGCGGGCTCTTGCTCCCGGAGTGCGGGCTCTTGCTCCCGCTTTGGGGTAACGCGGGGCGCCGCTCCATGGCCCGAAAGCGGCGGCAAGCCGTCGCACTCCACATTGCCAACTCCGCACGGTTCATTGGCACGACATGCCAGAGCCACGCGGGTCGGGTCCTCAGGATGACAACCCTTGTTGCGTCCGGGAGAAAATCGACACTCCCGGGGCGGAGGCGTGCGCGCCCCCTTCGCCCGCCGGCAGGCGGATGACGAAGCACGCCCCGCCGGCGACGGCTTTCGCGCAGATCGTGCCACCGTACGCGCCGAGCAGTTCCCGGCAGATGGACAGGCCAAGACCGGTGCCGCCGGGCCGCGTGGTGTAGAAGGGCTCGAAGATGCGCTCGAGATCCGGCAGCGGCACACCGGGGCCGCTGTCGCTGATCGCGATGGTCACGCTGCGTGCTTCGCCATCGTACCCGGCCTCGACGCGAATCCAGCCATCATCCGAAACCGACTCCAATGAATTGAGGAGCACGTTGAGCAAGATCTGCTCGAAATGACTGCGCACGGCGTGAATGTGCGGGAGAGCCGCCGGCACCTCGAGCTCGAAGCGGACGCCGCGCTTGACGGAGCGGCCGTTCAACAGCGCGGTGACCTGGGCAACGGCCTCCCACGGCGTCACGGCCTCGAGGCGCAACTCCTCGGGCCGAGCCAGGCGCAGCAGGCCGCGCAGGATCTGGCCGGCGTTCTGGGCGTGCCGCGCGACTACTTCGAGATGCTGGCGCACCTCTCCCGACAGCGTCAGGCTGTCGAGGCAGAACTGCACCGAGCCCGAAATGATCCCGATCGGGTTACCCAGCTCGTGCGCGATCTTGGCCGACATCTCCCCTACCGCCACCAGCTTGCTCGAATGGATCAGTTGATTGCGGGCGCGCGTCAGCTCTTCGTTGCGCGCTTGCAGCACCCGGTTGGAACTCTCCAGGTCCGCGTTGGTGTCCGTCAGACGGCGGTTGAGCTGCTGCACTTGCTCGAAGAGGAGCGAGTTCGCCAGCGCGATGGCGGCAGCACAACGAAGCCGCCCGAGTAAGCGCAGGTCGCGCGTCGTATACGGGCGCCCGTTGCGCTTCTTGCCTACGTGCAGCACACCGATCAGCACGCCACCTTGCACCAAGGGCACCACCAGCTGCGTCTGACCGCGATCGAGGTAGGCGAGCAGGTCCTGCTCGCCACCATCGAGACCGGCGATTTCGCCCAGGCGGTCACGATCCAGCACTTCGTTCGACGCGCACAGCCAATCGAGGACGGCGGGGTCGGCGGCCGGCTCTACCGGCGTCACCAACCCGGCCGGAGCGCCAGTGACGATCGGCGGCGGGACGATCACTCCGGTACCGTCCGAGACGAGGTGGAGGGCCGCCTGCTCCGGACGCAGGACGCGCTCGACCGTTCGCACAAAGCGCTGGCCGAGCGGCTTCAGCTCGTGCAAATCCCGGATCTCTTCATTGAACTCTTCGACCGCGCGCAGGAGGTCGTACCGGCGCCGCTGAAAGAAGTGATCGATTTGCGGCTGAACGTGCTGGACGTAGAGGAACACCAGGCTGAAGAGCAGTACATGAACTGTCGTGAACTGCAGCGCGGAAAGCTGGCGCAGCCACGGGTCCGCCCACAGCAACCCCACCACCAACGGCACCACAATGAAAAACGACGTCAGGATCCAGACCGCGGTTTGGTGCACTGCGGTAGCGATGTCGAGGAGCTTATGGCGCACGATCGAGTAAGCGAAGAGCACCAGGAACAGGGTCACGAACAAGTGGCCCACGGGATACATGGAAATGCCGAAGCAGGGCAGGAAGTCGATCCCGGCCAGGTACGCGCCGCCGAAGGACGCCAGCAGCAACCCATAGCGCGTGCGCTCGGCGGCACTGCCGCAGGCCACTCGCGCTGCCACCACCTGATAGAAGGCCGCCGCGCTTTGCAGGACGAACATGCCAAGATAGGCCACCCCGATCGGCGGCGAGAGCTGGGCGTAATAGCCCCAGTAGAAACGCCGGACGCCGATGATGAGAGCCGCCGGGTGATCGACAGGGAGCCAAGCCAGCACGAGGAACAGCGCACTCAGCAAGTAGAAGGCAATCAGTGAGCGCCGCTCTGATTGCAGCCGGCCGACGTAGGCCAGTACGAACAGGTAGAAGTTCGCCCCCAGGGTGGTGACGCCCACGTACTTGTAGCGGCTCCACCCCAGCGCCACGGCGGGGTCAGTGGTCAGATCCAAGAAGACGTGCCCCGACTGCCAGACGGCCGCGCTGCCGGCAACGGCTGCAAACGCAAGGTGTACCGCGCCTCTTCGCTTGGTGAGGACGAACAACACCATCGCGAGCAGGAGCGTGCAGGCCACTCCGAACGGCAGAGCGTGCAGGTTCGGTGCATACGCCGCCGGATCGACCATGCGCAGGAGCGCGTTCATGACGTCATCTCACTGCTCCGGTGTGGAGTGCGGGAGCTTGCTCCCGCTTTGGCCGTAGGAAGCCGGCCGCCCCGTGCCCGGCACCGAAAAGCGGCGGCAAGCCGCCGCACCCCACAACAGTGCCTCTGTGCTATCACCGGCCTGCTTCTCCTCGGCCGCTGCTACTCGGGACGAACGAATCTGGCGCCGTGGAATCTTTGCGCCGGGCCGCAGCCATCGAGACCCGCGCGCACCTACGGTTCCGCCGGTGCATCCAGTGCATCCACCAGCTGCAATAGCGTCCGGGCGCCGTCGGCATGGGCGCCCTCGGGCTCCGCTTCGACCACCGCCTGGATTTGCTGTCTGGCGCTGGAATAGCGCAGCAACCAGACCTGGACCGCCGCCAGGTCCAGCCGCGTCCGAGCGTCTCCTGGCTGCAGCAATGCCGCCCGTTGCAGATGCTCTTCGGCCTCCTGCAGTTCGCCGCGTCTGCTCAGCAAGCGGCCCAATCCCGCGTGAGCTTGCGCGTTCGACCAGCTGGCTTCGAGTAACGAACGGTATGCCTGTTCCGCTTCCTTGAAATCGCCACGGGTCTCTTGCTCGTGGGCCAGGCTGAGTGTGGCCAATGCCTCCGGATCGGCGGCGGGAGCCTCCCGACGGCGCGCAAAAGCCGCGGGGCCTTCGCCCGTTGGCGAGCACGGTGCGACGGCGTCGGCGCCGTCAGCCTCGCCCTGCGGGAGTGAGGGAGGGCGAGCTTCAAGCTGCCGCGAGGCCGGTTGAGCCACTGCAACCGTCGCCGGCGACGTCGCGGGCGCCTCGCGTACCAATAGCGACCAACGGTGGACGGCGGCAAGCGTTGCCGCCACGATCACCGCAGCCGCACTTATGAGCCACACGGTGCCGCCGGTTTTGCCTGCTAGAAGAGCCATCCGCCTATTGTCCCTCTTCTCCGCATAGCTGTGGCCCGCAAGGCTCATGCCGTGGTCATGGACGCGCTGCGCGGGTCGATACCGGCACCGGCGCTAGTCGGGTGAGGCACGGTTGGGATATGCCGTGCGGAGTTGTCGCCCTAGCCCTACTGCAGGCCATGCTTCTCGAGCTTGCGAAATAGGGTCTTGTAGTCGATCTGGAGGGTCTCGGCCGCGCGCAGCTTATTGTGTCCGCTGTTGGCAAGGGCGCGGGCGACCAGCGCGCGCTCGACCGTTCCCGAGAGCTGCTGCACGATCTTTCCCAGCGGCACCCCGCGGGCGATCTCTTGCCACGCTTGCTCAAGCCCGAAGCCCGACTCGCCGCGTGCTTCGGCGAGCGACAAGTGGCGTGGGTCGATTTGTCCCGGGGCAAACAGCGCCGCCTGGCGTACGGCATTGCGCAGCTCGCGCGCATTTCCCGGCCAGTCATGGCGCACGAGCGTCTCCATGGCTGCGGCGGTGATCGCCAGCGGTGGCCGGCCGAGATCGGTACAAGCCTCCAGACAGAAATTGCGCGCCAGCAGCGGGATGTCTTCGCGCCGGTGGCGCAGCGGGGGCAGGCCGATGCGGAACTCGCCCAGTCGGAAGAAGAGGTCTTTACGGAAGGTCCCGCCACGCACGTGCTCTTCGAGCGCCGAATTGGTGGCCGCGATGATACGGACGTCTACGGCGATCGGTTCCCGGCTGCCTACCGCCCGTACTTCGTGCTCCTGCAGCACCCGCAGCAGCTTGGCCTGAGCGCCGAGGGGCAGGTTGCCGACCTCGTCGAGAAAGAACGTGCCGCCCGAGGCCACCGGGATGAGGCCCTGACGCCGCTGGTGGGCGCCGGTGAACGAGCCCTTTTCGTGGCCGAAGAGCTCGGCTTCGATCAGCGTGTCCGGGATCGCGCCGCAATCGACTGTCACAAAAGGTTTGTCGCGGCGGCCGGAGCGGTGGTGCAGCGCCCGGGCGACGAGTTCCTTGCCCGTGCCGGTTTCACCCTCGACCAAGACGGTGTAGTTCGTCGGCGCCACGCGCTCGATCTGATCGATCACTCGCGCGATTGCCGGCGACCCGCCCATGACCAGCCGCAGATCCCCGCCCGCTTCGACACGTGGCCGCGTGCCAACGACCGCGGCGGCAGCGCCCCGCGGTTCGAGGGCGCGCTTGACGGTTGCCACCAGATCGTTGTTGTCGAACGGCTTCACGGCGTAGTCGTAGGCGCCCAGGCGCAGCGCGCGTACGGCGCTGCCAATCTCGCCCACGGCGGTGACCATGATCACCGGCGAGGCGAGGCCGCGATCGCGCATCTGCTCGAGTGCGGTCAGCCCGTCGACGCGTGGCATCCGGATGTCGAGCAGGATCACGTCGGGGGTGTCGCGCTCGGCCACATTCACGGCCTCGTCGCCGTCTTCCGCCGTCAGAACGTCAAACCCCTCGGCCTGCAACACGCGGGTCAGCAGCCAACGCATGTCGCGTTCGTCGTCGACGATCAAAACCTTACCTTGGGACATCGAGCGCCTCCACCGAGCGGGTTGGAAGAACCGCAAATTTCGCCGCAGCGTAGCAAGCAATCGAGTCCGGCAACCTGTTCAAAGTCCACAAAATCACCAGTCATCGGTCATGTTTTAGAAGCCGGCGCTACGCTGGAAGCCCGAACCGGCGAAACCCCCAGCCAGGGCTGATCCTGCCCGAGTTGTGGCCTCTGGACACGGAGATTCGATTGTGGTAGACGCACATGCGTGACGGGGGAGGTGGAGGCGGCGGGGCTGGTATTTCCGGTCGGTGCGATCGACGC
>JACQVA010000029.1 GCA_016210005.1 Deltaproteobacteria bacterium
ACGTCTACCGCAATCCAACCTCCGTGTCCAGAGGCCACAAGTCGGGCAGGGTCAGCTCGGTCGGCAGGTGGTAGGGTTTTATTGTAAGGGGGGAGCCCGCATGCAGGACGAAGACGAATTTAATCTACTCCGCGCGGGTGGGAGCGATTCATGATGCGGCACAGGGCGCCAAAGCGATATCCGAATCCGGCGGTAGTCAAACCGTCCGTGGTGGCAGAACCTGCCTCGCCCGCTGAGACCGTCACTCCACGGGCATCGAAACCGGCGCGGCGCGGCGCGGCCCTGGCACCCGCCAAGCGACTCTCGCGATCCGCGCGTTATCGCAAGGCCGCGGCACTTCTCCGAGAGTGGATGGCCGACGACAGTGGCTACGACGAAATGATCGCGCCGCTTCTCGAGGAGGAAGACGGCGGTCGGCCGGCTGGTGGGTACGACGCCGCGCGCCTCACGTCGAACGATCAAGCGTGGCTCGACGCCTATCGTGTGGCGCTCGCTGCCCAATGCCCGGACGCCGTCAAGCAATTCCTCATCTACGGCTCCAAAGCGCGCGGTGAGGCGACCCGTGACTCGGATCTTGATGTCGTGCTCATCGTGGACAACCGCTGGCAAGCGCGCAAGCGGGACCTCCGCCGCATCGGCTATCGGCTGGCTTCCACTTCCGATGTCCTGCCGTCGATCGTGGTGTACACAGAAGAAGAATGGGAGGCGCGGAGGCAGAGCGGGTCGTTCTTCCGGCGTGCAGTGGAACGGGATGCGATTGCGATCCGATGAACCGCGCGATGGTACTGGCGGAGTGGCGTCGCGCCGTCGAATCGCTGCACGCTTCTGAGCTGCTGGCAGCAGAAGGCTTCGAAGCGGATGCGGTGTCGCGTGCGTACTACGCCGCTCTTCACGCGGCCAAGGCAGCATTGGCCGTGCACGACGTGAGCGCCGACAGCCACGCCGCCATCAAGCGATTGTTCGGTTTGCACCTGATCCGGCCGGGAACGATTGAGCGCGAGTGGTCCGCTCTTCTGGTTGAAAGCCTGGATGATCGCCTGACTGCCGACTACGACGTGGAAAGTTCGTTTTCGACCGACGACGCCGACGCCGAGTGCCGTCGAGCGCGAAGGTTCCTCGGCCGCATCCGCCGCTATCTGCGCACTCAAAGGTTGACTGCCAAGGATCTCGGCACGTTGCGTCGGCGACGCGCTTGAATTTGCAGGGCGAGTGCGGGAGAGCCACCGAGTCGTGAAGATCCCCTACGTCATCGACAACCAGACGCACGTCCTCGTTGACGTGTTGCGTGGGTTGCTCGGCGAACACGCGGGCAAGTCGCTCGACATCGCCACCGCGTACTTCACCGTGTCGGCCTTCGGTATGCTGCGCGAGGGCCTCGAAGCCCTCGGCAATTTCCGCTTGCTCCTCGGTGCCGAGCCGCACACCGGCGAGCAGATCGGCTTGCGCCCCAACGCCAAGGTGCTGGCCGCCCGCATTCGCGGCGATCTCGAGCGCGAGCCGTTTTCGGAGCCGACGCTGCGACTGATCGAGGACTTCACCCGCTTCCTTCGCCGCGAACCCGTCGCGCTGCGGCTGTACGAAGAGGGCTTCCTGCACGCGAAGTGCTACCTGTTCTACAACGACTCGCTGTCGCACGGCTGGGATCGGTTCCAGCCGGTCGCGGGCATCGTCGGGTCGAGCAACTTCACCGCGCCCGGTCTCACAACGAACAAGGAGTTGAATCTCGCCCACAAAGCGCGGCTCAGCGAGGACGAGGTGCTGGATGATTTGGAGTCGGGATGGCAGGCAGGGACGCCTGCCCCACCAAAGCAATCCGGGTTGCTGGCGCAGGCCTCTGTGCCTGCGCACCGAGCCGAATTCGAGGAGCGGCAGCGCCTGAAATCGAGCGTCGGCGCACGGGCCATTGCCGACCTCGACGAATGGTTCGAGCGACAGTGGGGCGCGTCGCGCGACTTCAAGGACGAGCTGATCGAACTCCTCGAGACCTCCAAGTTCGGCGCGTACGAGTACACGCCGTACGAGATCTACCTCAAGGCACTGTACGAGTACTTCAAGGACGACCTCGATGCGGAGCAGCAGCCGTCGCTTCGATCCGCAGTTGATCTCGCGGAGTTCCAGGAAGACGCGGTCAAGAAGGCGCGCAAGATCCTGGCGCGCTACGACGGCGTGATGATCGCCGATTCGGTGGGGCTGGGCAAGACCTGGATCGGCAAGAAGCTGCTCGAAGACTTTGCCTACCACATGCGCCAACAAGCGCTCGTGATCTGCCCCGCTTCACTGCGCGATATGTGGGAGAAGGAGCTGCAGGACGCGACGATCCCGGCGGTTGTCGTGTCGCAAGAAGAGCTGGGCCAACTCGACTTCCCCGTCGAACACTGCAGTGACGCTGATGTGATCCTGATCGATGAGTCGCACAACTTCCGCAACCGCAATGCCCAGCGCTACCAGAACTT
This sequence comes from Deltaproteobacteria bacterium, assembly GCA_016210005.1. Lineage (NCBI taxonomy): Bacteria > Pseudomonadati > Myxococcota > Myxococcia > Deltaproteobacteria bacterium. The sequence goes on from JACQVA010000029.1 coordinate 2,454, forward strand.
GGAGCGCCTCATTGGCCTCAACGGCGGCCGCGGACGCGACGGCGGACGCAAGAAGCTGATCCTGCTCACTGCCACGCCGATCAACAACGACCTGTTCGATCTCTACTATCAGCTCGCGCTGTTCACGCGTGGCGATCGCAGCTACTTCGCCGCGGCTGGCATCGGCGATGTGCACCGGTACTTCCTGCAAGCGCGGCGTGACTCGCGCGCCGGCACCGCAGCGATTGCGCTGTTCAATCTGCTGTTGCCGGCGCACCCGCCCGTTCATTCGGAAGGCGTATCCCGAAGCAACGATCCGCGGCGAGAAGATTCGCTTTCCGGAACGACAGCTCCGCACGGAACGGTACGACCTCGAGGCGACGTATGGTGGCATCTACGAAAAGATCGTCGCGGCGATCGAGAACCTGCACCTCGCGCCGTACAGCCTTGAAACGTACAAGAAACAGGATGTCGCGAAGGACGAGTTCGAGGTCGGCCGCCAAGAAGCCCTCGTCGGCATTTTCAAGTCGCGCTACCTCAAGCGATTCGAGTCGAGCGTCGACGCGTTTCGCATCAGCGTTCGGCGGGCCCTGGAATTCGCGAAGACGTTCGAGTCGTACCTGCTCGACGGCAAGCTCGTCCGTAGCACCGACTTTCACCGGCTGGCCCGCTTCGTCGCTCGCGAAGACGAGGAGGATGACGCGACGCCATCGTCGCTTGCCGACGCGCTCGATGCGTCGGAAGAAGCCAAGGCTATCCTGAACGAGCTGGAACTGATCGATACCTCCCAGTTCGATCTCCGTAAGCTGCACGACGCCGTGCAGCACGACATCGACGCCTTGACCGAGGTGTGGCACCGAGTGCGCGACATTACGCCCGAACGCGACGCCAAGCTGCGGGCCTTGAAGACATTACTCGAAGGTCGGCTTGTTGGGCAGAAGCTGCTGGTGTTCACTTACTACAAGGACACCGCCCGCTACCTGTATCGCGAGCTGGCGGGTGAGAGCAGCAAGGAATTTCTCTCGCGCATCGGCGATCCGCTCATCCGGCGGATGGATAGTGGAGCCGATGCCAAGGAGCGCCGCGCCATCGTCGATGGCTTTGCGCCGCGCGCGAACAAGTGCGCCGACATCGTCGGCACCGACAGGGAGATCGACATCGTGATCTCGACCGACGTGCTGTCGGAAGGCCAGAACCTGCAGGACTGTGCCCATCTCATCAACTACGACCTGCACTGGAATCCGACCCGCATGGTGCAGCGCGCCGGGCGCATCGACCGCATCGGCACTGAGTTCGAGACCCTCTTCATCCACAACATGTTTCCCGAGGCCGGACTGGAGCGACTACTCAAACTGGTTGAGCGGCTCTCGCAGCGCATCGCCGCCATCGACCAGGCCGGCTTCCTCGACGCCAGCGTGCTGGGGGAAGTCGTGCATCCGCGCAACTTCAACACCCTGCGCCGCATCCGCGATGAGGACGGTACGGTGATCGAGGAGGAGGAGCAGTTCACCGAGTTGGCGAGCAACGAATTCCTGCTTCAGTCGCTGCGCGCCGTGCTCGGCGCCGAAGGCCGCGAGCGCCTTGAGGCGTTTCCGGACGGGATTCACTCGGGGCTGGCCAAGCCGCGGGCGAAGGGCCTGTTCTTCTACTTCCAGGCGCCGGCGCCCGACGGCGCGGGCAAGCTACACTTCTGGCGTTACTACGACGCGGCCGACAAACGGATCCTCGACAACCGCCACCTCATCGCCAATCTGATCGCGTGCGATCGCGACACTCCGCGTGTCATCGGCGACTACGAGGTCTTCGAGGTGCAAGAGAAGGTAATCGAACACATCCTCCACTCTTACCAGGCGCAGCAGGCACTGGAGGAAGCACCGAAGACGGTTGACCCACTCCAGCAGACTGTGGCCACGACGATTCAGGGTTTCATGAATCGCCCGGAGATCGAGCGCCAGGATGCGCTCGCGGCGATCCGATTCCTCAGTAGGCCAATGGCATCGGTGGTCGTCAAGGAATTGCGTGGAGCGTACCGGCACTTTCAGGCCAGCGGTGCCGTCGGCGATCTATTGGCAGCGGTGAGACAGATCGCCGAGCGCTACGGCGCCGATGCAAGAGTACCTGGCAAACCGCGCGCTGCACTTCGCCGCCAGGATCTTCGACTCATTTGCTTCGATCACCTGTGTTCGTAGCCCTACTTCCGATCGCCGTGATGCCAACGCACGAGCCCCTCACCCCGACCACCCCGAGGACGAAGGAGGGTCTTGGGTTAATCCGAAATGACGAAATGGGGAGAGGAGGGCGGACAGGGCCGGAGGTGAGTCCGGACCCCGTCCGTTTGGCGGGACTGTGTGAAGCTTCAACTACGCCGCGAGCGCGGCGCGGTGCCTGCGGGCGAAGTTTCCGGTCAAGACCACCCGGCCGCTGCGCAGCATGTGGGCGATCACGGCAACCACCTCGTCGTCCGAGCCGCAGTAATCTTGGATCGTTTGCACCAACTCCAACATCGTTGAGCGATACGGCCGCGTCTTCATGGAAGTCTCCTTGCCTGTTTCCCTGCGCGCTGTTGCCCCAGCGTCTGTTATGCGAACTCAACCGCGCCGCGAAACGGCAGCGGTACCTTGCAGCAGATCATCCCGACAACCTGGCCGTTGAGCCTGACCACGTACGCACGCCAATTCGGGAGCCATGTTAGCTTGATCATCACCGCGTCCTTCTCTGACCCAAATCCAGAGCATTGGCCGTGCCAAGGACCATGGCAACGGCACCGAACGCACGCCGCCACTGATGGGTCAGGTGTGATGCGTCTTTCCGTGCCGGCCGTGCACGTTCTAGACGTATCGGAATCGCCGATACTGACGATTGCGTGACGGGTGATCGCTCGGCTTGACCTCTTCCTGCCAGCGTGCCAGAGGCACCCGGGCCGGCTGCTAGCGGTCGGGGAATCAACGTGGAATCTCACCAGTACGCTAAGGCGATGGTTGCGGCGCTATGGCTGACGATGGCGGCCGGAGCGGTTGCCGAGTCCGCCACCCTGCCGGTTTATCCCGAGGTCGTGGGCGAGGAAGTCCGCTACCGGGTGCAGGCGGGGGATTCCTTGGAGCGGGTGGCCAAGAGACACGGGATGAAAGTGGCAACGGCCGCTGCCGTCAACCGGCTCGCCGACCCGCGCCGGCTGCGTATCGGGCAGGAGCTGATTCTATCGAACCGGCGCATCGTACCGGCCAAGCTTGACGATGGCCTGGTCATCAACATCGCCGAGCGCATGCTTTACTGGTTCAAGGCCAAGCAGCTAGTAGCCCAGTTCCCGGTCGCCGTGGGCAAAGCCGACTGGGAGACCCCGCCGGGTCGTTTCAAGATAATCACCAGGCGGCGCAAGCCGACTTGGCATGTGCCGCCCTCGATCCAAGCTGAGATGCGCGAGCGCGGTGAGGCGGTGAAGACCAAGGTCCCGCCTGGGCCGGACAACCCGCTGGGCGAGTACTGGTTGCAGCTGTCCGCCGGTGATTACGGCCTCCACGGCACCAATGCGCCCTGGAGTGTCGGGAAGTTCGCCACTCACGGCTGCATCCGGTTGCGTCCCGGCGATGTTGAGCGGCTGTTCAACGAGGCGCCCAACGGCACCCCGGTGTGGGTGGTCTACGAACCGATAAAATTGGCGGCGTTACCCGATGGTCACGTCCTGATCGAGGCCTACCCCGATTTCTACGACCGCGCCGGCGGGCTGATTGCCGGTTTCGCCGAAGCCGCGCGCCAAGCCGGGATAGCGGAGCGCGTCGAGGTCGAGCGTGCGCTTAGCGCTATCAGCGATGCCTGGGGCGTGCCGGTAGACGTCACTCGCCCCGGGGCCGCCGCTGCTGCTGATGCCAGCCGCAACGGCGAAGTTCCCAATCGTAATTCAATTGACTCACCGTAGCTGGTGAAATACGGTTGACACGTTTCCATCGAACCGCATTCGGGGCTCTGAGGAGGCAGCACCACCCATGGTCACACAGGCAACCAGCGACATTTCGGGTTCCGCTACCGACCGCCAGGTTACCGCGATGAAAGTGTGCCTGGTGCGCGGCGCGCTGGTGTCGCCGCAGGGCAGTGTGAACAACGAGCCCACGCCGCCGATCGGACTTGCCTACCTGGCCGGGTCGCTCAAAGCGGCCGGCTTCGAGCTTCAGGGTGTCGATGCCACGGGGCAGGCGCTCGACCGGGTCGAGAGGATTCCCGGCAGCGAACTGCAAGCGAACGGGATCAGCATCCAAGAAGTGGTTGAGCAGATCGACCCGGCAACCAAGGTGGTCGGCGTGTCGGCGATGTTCTCGCACGAGTGGACCTATCACCGGGCGTTGATGCTGGCGATCAAGCAGCGCCTGCCCGAGGTGGTACTGATCGCGGGCGGCGAGCATTGCACCGCGCTGTCCGAGTACTGCCTGCGCGATTGCCCGGCGATCGACTACATCGCCACCGGCGAGGGCGAAGAAACCATGACCGAGTTCTGCCGTACGGTGGCGGGCGGCGGCGACCCGTCACGGGTAGCGGGCCTCGTCTACCTGCGCAACGGCGAGCTCAATCGTTCGGCCCCCCGCGGCCGCATCCGCAATGTCGATGAGATTCCTTGGCCGGACTGGGAACTCTTCCCGATTGATCCCTACTTGGCCGAGAACATCAGCTTCGGGGCCAGCTTCGGCCGCAACATGCCGATCATGGCTTCGCGCGGCTGCCCGTATCAGTGCACCTTCTGCTCCAACGCGGCGATGTGGACGACGCGTTACTCGATCCGCTCGCCCGAGAACGTGCTGGCTGAGATCGAGAAGTATCGCCGCAAGTACGACATCACCGGGCTACAGTTCTACGACCTGACCGCCATCATCAAGAAGGATTGGATCGTGGCGTTCTGCGGCCTGATGGCCGAGCGGGGCATTCGCTTGGACTGGAGCCTGCCCTCGGGCACGCGCAGCGAAGCGCTGGATGACGAGGCGCTGTCGTGGATCGCGCGCGCCGGCTGCAAGTACTTGGTCTACGCCCCGGAGAGCGGCTCGGCGGAGACGCTGAAGCTGATCAAGAAGAAGATCAAGCTCGATCGTATGGAGCAGTCGATCCGCAGCGCGATTCGCCAAGGCATCGTGATCCGCGCCAACCTGATCATCGGCTTTCCGCACGAAACCCGCGGGCAGATTCTGCGCACGCTCTGGCAGATGATCAAACTGGCTTGGCTCGGTGTCGACGAGGCGCCGCTCTACCCGTTCCAACCTTACCCCGGCACGGAGTTGTTTGCCGGCTTGCTGCAACGCGGCAAGGTTCGGTTGAGCGACGAGTACTTCGAAACCTTGGCGACCTTTTCCACCGGCAGTCTATCGCCGCCGCGGCGTTCGTTTTGTGATCGCGTGGGGCGGCTAGAGCTGTATCTGTACCGGATGCTCGGGTTGTTGGTGTTCACGGCGCTGTCGTACCTGCTGCGCCCACAGCGGATCTGGCGCACGATTTACAACCTGGCCTTCACCGACCGCAGCGCCACGGTGATGGAACAGCGGATGCGCGATAAACTCCGGCACGTACGTGCTGCCTTGAGCTTTCGCCGCACGCTGCCGGCAGCAGAGAAATAACCGCCCGGCGCTACGGCTCTTCGGTCTCAGGCCCTGACGGCCCGTTATCCGTGCCGGCCAGGGTGCCCATCGTCCCCGACAGCACTTGCGCCGCCGCCCAATAGCCCGGCGCCAGCGGCTCGCCCAGCGGCTGATGCTCCAATCGAAGCGTGACCCGACGCCCGGCATAAGGGGCAAGATCGTGGCGCCACTGCTGCCAGCGCGTCCCGCCCGACAGGCTGACCGTGTGCTGAGCGATGAGATCATCATCGACGAACACCCGCAGCTGCCAATCGCCCGGCGGCTGCTCCGCCGCCGTCACCGAAAGCAGCAAAGCCGCCGGCCGGCCGCGCTCCACCGTCACGGTGCGCGTGAGCCGGCACGGGGCGGCGCCGGCAGCGGAATACGTGCGCAGCACACTGCGCTTGCCGCCATACGCGCGCACCAGCCCAGCGCCGCGCTCGGCGCCGCAATCTTCGCTCTGCCAATCCCCCGGCCACTTCCGCATTTGGGCCGCCAGCAACTCGTCGGCGTGGTGCACTTCGGTCAGCCGCGGCCCATCCGCCAAGTAGTAGCGGCGGTTAGCAAACATCGGCATTAGGGCCGGCCCGGCTCCGGCCAGGTTGCGGGCGTAGATTACCGGCCCCTTAAGTTCGAGCCCGGACTCGAAGTTACCGAGAAAGGTCGCGCTGTAGTTCGAGTTCACGAACACGAGCGCGTCGTCGAGCTGTTGCTGGCGGACCGTGCGGTAGACCGCGGCATTCACCATCCAGTAACTGTCGCCGTAAAGCCAAACCAGCGGCAACAGGTTCACGCTCAGCATGGTGAGAACACAGAGCCCGACGATCAGCGCCAGCGCCTGCCGCACGCGTTGTGGGGAGGCCGCCACGCCTAAGCGGTCCCGCAGCAGCTCGGGGACGCTCTGCAGACCACGCGCGGCCAACAGCACCAGCGCGGCCACGGCTTCGAACTCGTAGCGCGGGCCCAGGCAGACGTGCTGAAACCAGTAAAAGAAGTAGGCCACCATCAGTGTCGCCCAGGAGGCCAGTAGCAGCCAGTCCCAGGCTTGGCGGCGGCGGCCGACAAACAGCGCGCACAAGAACACCAGCGACGGAATCGGCCACTCGAAGAGCAGCTTGTGTAGGGCATTGACCTCGAGCAAGGCATGAACTACCGCCCGCGCCGGCGCATGCGACGGACCCCAGCCGCTGCGGCCGAAGCCGAGCCCGTGGCCGGCACTGGCATAACCGGTTGTGAACATGCTGCCGGTGGCCGCGTAATTGTAAAGCAGAAACCCTGCCAGCGGCAGGCAGCCGGCCGCCGCTACCAGGACGAACGGCGGCAAGAACCGCCGCGGCGCGCGCACCGCCAACCACAAGGCGTAGAGGATAAAGGGCAAGGCCAGAGCCAGCCCGCTCAGTGGCCGTACGCACGTCGCCGCTCCCAGAGCCAACCCGGCCAACAGCGCACTCCGCGGTGCTTGCGTGCGTACCGTGCGCGCGAAGCCGAGTAGGAACAGGCTCATGAACAACAGCGAGCTGCTGTGATTCATGAATTCCGCCGACATGAAAATCACAAACGGCGACACCGCTACCAGCCCGGCAGCAAGTCGCCCGGTGGTCTCCCCGTAGATCTCCTTGCCGGCGCAGTAGATCGCGATCGCGGTCAGTCCGCCGAGCACGGGATTGATCAGCCACGGGGTACCCAGCCAGGCCCCCAGCGCCAACACCGCGGCGTGCCCCGGCGGATACATCGAGTACCAGCGCGGGTTGCTCAGCACGAACGTCTGCTCGAAGAACTCCGGATGCGGCGGGGGTTGGAGCGAGACGCGGCCGTGCGCGAACAGAATCGCCTGGAATACCTGCGAAATGCTGTCCTGCACGTGGGGAATGTGCTCGAACAGGAAATACGAAGCCAGATTTGCGGGGATGAATACGAGCAGAAACACCGCGGCCAGAAACACGCCCGGCCGCAGTTGGTGCAAACCGTCGAGCCCCCGCTCTATCGGGACCGCGGTGGAACGGAGCAGCGCCGGCCAAACGCCGATCAGGACCAACGTCAAGCCGGTGCTGGCGTAGGCCAGATACAGGATCATGCTGCGCCCCTGTGCGCCCGAGGGAACAAGGCTCAAAGCCAGCACGCCCAGTCCGGCGCACACCACGATGGCGTCGCGCGGGTGGCGCCGCAGGTGATGTGCGGTCCGACGCACGCTTTGGTTGAGACCGGCCGCAAGCACCAGCAGGCCGGCTGGCAGCAGCACCAGCAGCGCGAAGGTGTACGGGGCGACGTCGCCGCCGAGCGGCACCGTCGCCCGCGGCGGCGGCTTGAGCCCGAGCCCGCCCCAGCTGATCGCCACCGACACCGCCAACAGCAGCAGGCCGACGCTCACGGACACCGCTTTGTGGGCTGCACGCAACATTGCTAGAGTCGAACTGTGCTGTCTGGGATCAACTATGGCCGTGGTGAACTCACCCGCAACCGCCGCCGGTGGCCCTCTCTACGCAGGCGCGATTACCGCGTCAAGCGCGCCCCCGCACGCCGCCGGCAGCGTTTCGGCGATCGGGGTGGACGTGCGTATCTATGACGAAGCCGCTTGATATCATCGTGCCGGTGTTCAACGAAGAAGCCTGCGTGGAAGAGTTCTACGCCCGCATCGCCGGTCTCGGCTTGGCCGAGGCGCTCATCTTTGTCGATAACGCTTCCACCGATCGCACGGTCGAGCTGCTGGGGCGCTGCCCTGGCATTCGCCTCATTCGCCACGCCCGCAACGAGGGTTACGGTGCTTCGATTCGCGACGGCATCGCGGCCTCGAACGCCGATCGCCTTATCATCATCGACGCCGACCTCGAATATCCGCCCGAGGCGATCCCGGACCTGCTTGCGGCACTCGAGCGCCACGCGGTGGTCTACACCTCACGCTTCCTCGGCGAGCGCCCACCGGACATGCCGCGGTTTCGGCGCGCGGGCAACCGCGTCATCAGCGGCGTATTTAACTGGTTGTTCCACCAGCGCACGAGTGATTTCTATACCGGGATGAAGGGGCTGCGCCGGGAGGCGCTCGCGGGCTTGGCGCTGACCCAGAACGGGTTCGAGCACGTGATCGAGCTGGGGGTGCAGCTGGCGCACAGCGGGTACACGATTGCGGAGCTCCCGGTTACTTACACACCCCGCGCGCGCGGGGTCTCGAAGATGCGGCACATCCCGGAAACTCTGAAGTACATCTGGTACATCGCGGTCTACTGGCTGCGCTTTTCGGTCTTGCGGCGCCCGCTGCGGCCGCCCCTATCAAACTTATTGTGACGAAGATGATTGGCGTGATTCCCGCGGCCGGGCGTGGCACCCGGGCCTATCCCTACACCAAGGGTATTCCCAAGAGCATGCTGGAAGTCGCCGGCGAGCCCAACCTCCAGCGCGTGATCGAGATCATGCGCGATCAGCTGCGCATCAGTGAGATCGTCATCATCATCGGCAATTTCGGCGCGGCGATCCGCAATTACTTCGGCGACGGCGCGCGCTTCGGCGTGCGCCTGCGCTACGTCGAGAACGATGCCATCGACAAGGGCCTCTCTTACTCCATCCTGCTGTCTCGGCCATACGTGAACGAGCACTTCTGCGTGATCTTGGCGGACGAGTGCTATCTCGGCTCCAACCACGAAGAACTCCTGGCCAGCGACTACCGCAACGCGCTTGCCACCTGCGCCGTGGTCGCCACCAATGCCCCCGAGCAGATCTCGAAGAACTACGCCGTCCACGTCGAGGACGGGCTCATCCGCCGCATCGTCGAGAAGCCTAAGGAGCCGGGCGAGGCCTTGCTCGGGCTGGGTACCTTCGTGTTCAGCCCGGAATTCTACGACCACCTCGAGGCCGCGCTGGCCTCGACCGGCGGCGAGCCTAACGATCCGGTCAGCATCCTTGGCCGGCTCTGCCACAACGGCGCCCGTGTGCTGCCCTTCTACCTGCACGGGCGCTACGTCAACATCAACGATCGCGACGAGCTGAATCTGGCCAGTTATCTCGTCCGCTGCCGCCATTTCGAGAGCCGCTCGCTGGCCATGGTGTTGCTCATGAAGGGCTCGGTGCCCGACACCATCCGCACACTGGCGGACTTCGGCGCTTTGCACCGGTTTTGCCAGCTGGTCCTGGTGCTCCCGCCCGGCGTCGACTTTCCCGCCGAGGCCGCACACGGCGCCCACTGCGTGGTGGCACCGTCCGGCCAATACGGCGACATGCTGCGCGCGGGCTTGGACGCCGCCGAGGCGGACATTCTTTTCTCAGCGTACTCCGACGGCTCGTTCACGCCGGGAGATGTCCCCAAGTTCCTCGAGTACTTGAAGGACGCCGATTTCGTCGTCGGCACGCGCACCACTCGCCAACTCATTCAGCAGGGCAGCAACATGCGCGGGGTGGTGCGCTTCGCCCACGTGGCGCTGGCCAAGTTCTTGGAAGCGGTGTGGTGGAGCTACGAGCCGCGCTTCACCGACGTCGGCTGTGTCTACCGCGCGCTGTGGAGTTCCACCTACCGGCTGATCCGGCCGCACCTGTGCGCCAGCGGCCCGGAGTCTGCGGTCGAGATGCTGGTGGAGACCCTGAAGTGCCGCAAGCGCATCATCGAGATTCCGGTCAGCTTCCACATCCGCCGCAAGGGCATGAAAGAGCGTGACCAAACCTTACGCACCTTCTTCACCATCATGGTGCTGATCCTCAAGCGGCGCTTCGGGTCCCCGGGGTGAATCGACACCGAAACCGCAGCCAGCGGAACGCGCCCGATGGAGAACCCGCAGGGAGCTGATCTCGATCGCCACCCGCTCGATCGCCTGGTACGCCAGCTGTCACTGACCGACGCGACCATGCTGGTGGTCTCCTCGGTGATCGGGGTCGGCATCTTCCTCACGCCCGGTACGGTGGCCGAGGCGCTGCCGCACCCGGGGCTGTGCATGGCGGCGTGGCTGGTGGGAGGCTTGCTCTCGCTCGCCGGTGCGCTGGCCAACGCCGAGCTCGGCGCGATGTATCCGCACGCGGGCGGCGACTACGTCTATCTGCGCGAAGCCTACCACCCGGCCGCCGGTTTTCTGGTGGGCTGGCTGTCCTTCTTCGTCATCTACGCCGGCACGGTGGCCACGCTGGCGGCGGGGTTCGCCGAGGGGCTGGAGCGTTTCGTCGTGCTCGGCCCGGGGGGGAAGATGAGCGCGGCGATCGCGATCACCGCCGTGACCTCGTGGGTCAATTACGCCGGCGTGCGCGCGGGAGCGCGCTTCAACAACGTGACCGGCTACGTCAAGATCGCCGCGCTGGTAGGTCTGGCGCTGCTCGGCCCGCTGCTCGGCCACGGCAGTCTCGGCCATCTCGCCGCGCCGGCCCCGGCCACCGGCGTCCCCCTGGTCAGCTTCGGCTTGGCCTTGTCGCCGATTCTGTTTTCGTACCTGGGTTGGAATGCCTCGGTGTACGTGGCCAGCGAGATTCGCGAGCCGGGCCGCAACGTCCCGCGCTCGCTGTTCATCGGTCTGGCACTGTGCACGGCAATCTACTTGCTGATCAATGGCGTGTACCTCTACGCCTTACCGGTGGAGCAGCTGCGCGGCGAAGTGCGGGTCGGTGAGGCGGCCGCACGCGTGCTGTTCGGCGAAGCGGGAGGCACGATCATGGCCGCGCTGGTGTTGGCCTCGGTGGTGGGCTGCCTCAACGCCACCATTCTGGTCGGCCCGCGCATCGCTTATGCCATGGCGCTCGACGGCCGCTTCTTCGCCGGCGTGCATCGGGTGCACGCCACCAACCGCACCCCACACGTGGCTATCGCCGCACAGGCCGTGACGGCGATCGCTCTGATCGTCATGCTGCAGCGCTTCCCCAGCGTGCTCGACTACACCACCTTCGCCATCGTGCTGGCGACCATGGCCGACACCGCGGCGCTATACACCCTGCGGCAGCGCCGGCCGCTGCGCCGGCGCCCGTACCGTGCCTGGGGTTATCCGTTCGTCCCCGCTCTCTACCTGATCGCCAACGCCGCCATCGCCGTATCAATGCTGCACGGCCGTCCCAAGGAATGTGCGATCGCGCTGGCGGTGGCAGCAACTGGCTTACCGTTCTACGCCTGGTTCACCCGCCGCCCGCCTGCCCGGTAGAACCAGCTGCCGCGCGCGGCTGGCCGCCCGCAGGTCTACTCCCGGGCGACGCGGGTCACTCCTTGCCGGCGCGCACCCGCAGCACCAGGGCCGGCGGCTCGGCCGCGAGTGTCCTACGAAATCACGTATACGAGCACGCCAAGAGACCACTGCCTTCCAAGGTGCCATGTGGGATGATGCAGATGGCCATGGCAGGCCTCCGTCATTGACCCGAAAAACCCTTGATCCCCTTTTCGGCCTCCATCGGGGACGTTACGTTTCTGGCGACTTTGCCCTGGCCCTGGTCGGAGGGCTTTTTCGGGTGCGCGACAGATTTGTGGCTAACGTGGTTCGGTGTTATGGGCGTCATTCCCGCGAAAGCGGGAATCCAGTTTGGCGTTTGGCGGGTCGTAGCGAGCCGGTGCCGTGGATTCCCGCCTTCGCAGGAATGACGGAGGGAAATCTGCTTGACTCCGCCAAGAC
>JACQVA010000030.1 GCA_016210005.1 Deltaproteobacteria bacterium
GATGACAAATTGCGTCCCTTTCGGCCATGGGCCTCGGCCTGACAGTACACAGTACTGTCAGACTGGTGAGGATTTGCCCGGTCGGCTGCACGTTACCCACAGATTTGTCGCACACCCGCGCGCACCCGGCCTCTCCCCCCTGCTTTTCTCGGCCCGTGTCTCTGTGTTACACGAGAGGCATCGTTTCCGGAAAGGGGAATGGCATGGATCGGATACTGCGCGTGAACATGGCGACGCTAACCATTACAGAGGAGCCGTATCCGGCGCAATGGACCGCCCTCGGCGGCCGCGCGCTCTCGGCGAAGATCCTGCTCAAGGAGGTGGACCCGGCCTGTGATCCGCTCGGCCCCGGGAACAAACTGGTCTTGGCTCCGGGTTGCTTGGCCGGCTCCACCGCGCCGACCTCGGGCCGAATGAGTGTCGGGGCCAAGAGCCCACTGACCAAAGGGATCAAAGAAGCCAACACCGGCGGTCAGCCCGGCCAAAAGCTGATGCGGCTGGGATATCGAGCGATCATCGTCGAGGGCCAACCCGCGGATGCTTCGAAACGCTACCTGCTGGCGATAAACAAGAACGGCGTCAGCTTGAAAGAGCGCGCTGATCTCAAGGGGCTGCGTACCTACGCCTGCTGCGGCAAGCTGGCGGCCGAGTCCGGAAAACGGGCTGCCTTCATCGTCTGTGGGCCGGCGGGCGAAGCGCGGCTGACGGGCGCCAGTGTGGCCTTCACCGACGAAGACAACCGCTATCCTACGCGCCACGCCGCCCGCGGTGGGCTCGGTGCAGTCATGGGATCGAAGGGGCTCAAGGCGGTGGTGGTGGACGACGAAGGCACCTCGGCGCGTGCCGCCAAGGATCCGCAGGGGTTCAAGGAGCTGGTCGTCAGCATGACCAAAGCCTACAAGGAAGGGCCGCAATTTTTCGCGCGCGGCACCTCGGCCGTAGTGCCGATGGCGAACATGATGGACACCTTGCCGACGCGCAACCGGCGCGAGATGAAATTCGAGCACGCCGACGCGATCGACGGCGCCCGCATCATCGAGAACTTCGCGACTCGCGGCGGCGGCATGCACAACTGCATGACCGGCTGCGTGGTGCAGTGCTCCAACATCGTCCACGCTCCCGACGGCAGTTACCGCACCTCCGCGCTCGAGTTCGAGACCATCGCCTTGATGGGCTCGAACTGCTCCATCGGCGACCTCGATGCCATCGCCAGCATGGATCGCCTGTGCGATGAGCTCGGCCTCGACACCATCGAAACCGGCAGCGCCCTCGCCGTGGCGATGGATGGCGGAACGTTGCCGTTCGGCGACGCGGACGCCGCCATCCGCACGCTCGAAGGAGTTGACCGCGGCGAGGAGCTGAGCCTGGCGGTGGCCAACGGCGCGGCCTACACCGGCAAGAAGTACCGCGTTGCCCGCATCCCGGTGGTCAAGGGGCAAGCGATCCCGGCGTGGGAGCCGCGTACCCTCAAGGCGACCGGGGTGACATACTGCACCAGCCCGATGGGGGCAGACCATACCGCCGGTCTGATCGTTATGCCCGTGCCCGATCTCGCGCGCGCCTCGCAGGACGCGCAACTCGCCAATGCCATCTGCGATTCCAGCGGCTTCTGCCAGTTCATGCAGCCGTCGATCGCGGAGATGCGGCAGTACTTCAATCTCATGTATGGGCTGGCGCTGAGCGATGCCGACATCGTCAGCTACGGCTGGCAGTGCTTGCAGGAGGAGTGGGAGTTCAACCGCCGCGCCGGGCTGACCGAGGCCGACGACCGCTTCCCCGAGTGGATGGCCACCGAGGCGATCCCGTCCAACGGGGCGGTGTTCGACGTGCCCGCCGAGGAGCTGCGCCGCGTCTTCACCCAGATGGAGATCACCCCCGAGTTGCTGATGATGCGCACGGGGAGCTGAACGATCGGCCCGGTCAGCAGGCCGCTGTGGTCACGGGCGGTCGCGTTCGCCATCGCGGCGGCGTCACAGGAGTCGAGTCATGCACGTGTCGATCACTTGGTGTGTACCTTGAAACTATCGGCCACGCGCGGCCAGTTTGGCTGCGTCACTGAAAGAGCGCTTCGGCGCGGAGACCGAGCTGGTTCCCGGCAAGGACGGCGTCTTTGACGTCCGCGTCGATGGCGCGGTGGTGTTTTCCAAACACCGCGTTGGGCGCTTTCCCGAGCCGGGCGAGGTGGAACGTGCCATCGAGCAGCTACACGCCGGCAAGGCTTAGGTTCAGGTCGTAACGGTGGCGTCGCCGCGGAACTGAGCGGGGCATGGCCGAATCGCCGGCGAGTCAAATGGCCGCCAGCCGGGCGCAGACCGCGCTGCTGGCCGCCGAGCGGTATCTCAGAACCCATCCGGGCGCGGTCGGTATGCTAGCGGTATGTGCGTTCGTAGTGATCGGCGTGGTGCACCTACGGGCGGACGGCGAGCTGTCGATGGCGATTACCTACGTCGTGCCGCTGGCGGTGTGCGCGTATGCCTTGGGGGCAGTGGCCGGAGCCACAATGGCGATCGGCATCGCGGTGTTGTTCTTCCTCGACGCCATCAACCGGGACTTCACGATCGATGAAGCAGTCATGGGCTTCACCGCGCGGGTGGTGGGCAACTTGGGTATCGTCGCGATCTCGGCGGTGGCGGCCATGGCGGCGCGCGCGCGCGAGCACTATCTGGAAGCGCAACAGGACTTGGTCAGCTTACGGGCGGATCTGGTATCGGCGTTCTCGCATGATTTGCGGGCACCGCTGACCGCCATCACCGGCTACGCCGAGCTGTTGCGGTACAGCCCGGGCGGTGATGCGGCGCTGCCACTGCCCGAGGCACTCGACCGTATTCTCGCCAACGCCGCGCGCATTGATCACTTGATCGGGGACATGCTGGTGGCCGGCGAGGGTGCCAGCGTACCACCGGTGCAGGCCAGCCGTTTTGCTCCCGAGGAGTTGGTGGCGGCGTTGCGGGCGGAGTTCGACGATGCGCCATGCCCGAGCGGAGTGAGTTTGAGCTGGGTTGTGGCGCCGGAGACGCCGCCGCTTCAGACCGATCGCGACAAGTTGATGTCGGTGGTGCGCAACCTGGTCGGCAATGCCCTGAAGTTTACCAGCGAAGGCAGCGTCGCCGTTCGCCTCGGTTACGATCGCGAGGCGGGAATGCACCGGATCGAGGTTGCCGATACCGGCCCCGGCATCGCCGCGGAGGAGTTGACCCAGGTTTTCCAGCGCTTCTACCGTGCGGCCCGCACTAGCCAGCGCGGCGGATTCGGCGTCGGGCTGTTCATCGTCAAGCGCTTCACCGAGTTGCTCGGCGGCACTGTCAGCGTGCAGAGCCAGCTCGGGCGCGGCACCGCCTTCGTAGTCAGCCTGCCGGCCGCCGCGCAACCCGCCGGCGCGCCGCCAACGGCGTAAGCACGTGCGGGCGCTGTCGCAGTGCCCGGCGGCAGGTTTCAGCGTTCCCAGACGAGGTACTCGTCGAGTAGCTGCTCACCGGCGGTGACGGGATGCGGACCAGTGATCACCAAGCCCCCGCGGGTGTTGCTGGCGGGCAGGCGTAGCGTGGCGCGGTCGCGATCAAGTGCGGCCCAGCACTCGTCGTCCGAAGGGCGCGGGGTACCCCGTGGCACCCTGACGAAGGCTAGAGCCAATGAGGTACCGCCGTACATGGCTAGCTAGTTCTTGCTCGGGATTGTCGCACGGGCGGCGGCCACGGGCTACGGCCGGATTTCGAGCAGTTCGACATCGAAGGTGAGCCGTGCGTTAGGTGGCACGGCACCGCCGGCGCCGCGGGCGCCGTAGCCGAGTTCCGGCGGTATGATCAGCCGGCGCACGCCGCCGATCTTCATTGAGGCCACGCCCTCGTCCCACCCTTTGATCACCTGGCCGGCGGCGACCTTGAAGCCGAACGGCTTACCGCGGTCGCGCGATGAATCGAACTTCTTGCCGTCATCGAGCCAGCCGGTGTAGTGCACAAGCGCGGTCTGCCCCGACTGCGGGCTAGCGCCGTCGCCGACCTTGAAGTCGATATACTGTAAGCCGGAGGCGGTGGTGATTGGCTTGGCGTCGGTCTTTTGCATAGTTGTCCCCGCAAGTTGGTCTTTCTCTGGCTTCGGGTTTGGAGCATCAGCCGCGTGGGTGTAGCCGCTCAGTGCCACTATGGCCAACGCAGCCAGCACACGCGACAACCGCATTCCGCTCACCACAGCTCTGTGCATTACCTTTCCTCCCGCCAACGAAGTGGGCGCACCGTACCGACCAAGGCAGGTTGCGTCAAGGCACCGCCACGCGACCGGTTTTATGGGTCTCGTTGGGGTTAACAGCCCGTTGAGAGACGCGACGCACGAATACCGCCCCGGGGTGCGCGTTGCTCCGCTGCCGTTTGACAGAGTGCGGCGGTTGCGGCACAGCCGGGACCCATCGATGGCATCCAGGGCACGGGCAAAGGCGGGGCCGCGGCCGAACGGCATCGTGACGTTGCTGACCGATTTCGGCACCGGCGGCGTCTTTGCCGGTATCATGAAGGGCGTGCTGCTTAGGGTGAATCCGCTCGCGCGCCTGGTCGATCTGACCCACGAGATTCCACCCCATGACGTGCTGGCGGGGGCGCTGCTGCTGCGCAGTGCCGTGCGCTATTTCCCGGCCGGGACGGTGCACTTGGCGGTGGTGGATCCTGGCGTCGGCGGCACGCGGCGGGCTCTGGCGCTGGCGGCGGGGGACGCGCTACTGGTCGGACCGGACAACGGATTGCTGTCGCTGGCCGCGAACGCCTTGGGCATCAGCCGGGCGCACGCGATCGATATCGCGAAGCTGGCGGCCCGCAAGTTCAGCGGCGGCCCAATCAGCCAGACGTTTCACGGCCGCGACGTGTTCGCACCGGTGGCGGCGCAGCTTTCCATGGGTGTGCCGCTAGCCTCGGTGGGGCCGGCGGTGGAGAACCTCGAGGAGCTGCGCCTACCGGTTTGCCGCGCCGGCGCGCGCGCGATTACCGGCCAGGTCATTCACGTCGATCGCTTCGGCAATCTGATCACCAACGTCGCGCTGAGTGATCTGCGGCAGCTAGGCGGCTTTTCTGAGGACTCTGTTTACGTTAGCATCCACGGCGAGCGCATTGATGGAATCGTGCCCGCCTACGCCACCGTCCCGGAAGGAGCCCTGCTGGCGATAATCGGGAGCTGGGAGCTGCTCGAAATCGCGGTGCGTAACGGCAACGCCGCACACCGCTTCGGGGTCACCCGAGGCGCGCGGGTGCGCATTGGCGCCATTCGCGCCGCGGGAAGACGAGCGGGAAGACGAGATTGATAAATCATGAGACTGTTCCGCCGACCGGCAGCGATTGACGACCATTATACGGTGACCACGACGTGGGCGGAGCCCGCTGTACGGCCGCGCGCCCAGCGGTTGCCGCTGCTCCATATCGTGCTGTTTGTCGCCACATTCGTCACCACCTCGATGGCGGGGGCGTACGAAGCCGGGGTGGATCCCTTCGCCGATCTCGGCAACCTGCGCGCCGGCTTTCCATTCTCTGTGACCCTGTTGTCGATCCTGCTGTTTCACGAGATGGGCCACTACATCTTCTCCCGCGTCCACGGCGTACGGGCGACCTTGCCCTATTTCATCCCGGGGCTGCCGTTCATGATCGGCACCTTCGGCGCCTTCATTCGCATGCAGTCGCCGCCACGGACCCGGCGCGCGCTCTTCGACGTCGGGGCGGCCGGGCCATGGGCTGGTTTCCTGGTGGCGGTGCCGGCGATCGTGATCGGACTGCGGTTGTCGCAGGTGTTGCCGAACGCCGATTACGAAGGGGGCATGTACCTGGGCGAGTCCGTGATCTTCTCGCTGCTGAGCCGACTGACGCTCGGGGCGCTGCCTGACGACGTCATGATCCGGTTGCATCCAATCGCCACCGCCGGCTGGTTCGGGCTCTTTGTCACGTTCCTCAACCTGCTGCCGGTGGGCCAGCTTGACGGCGGCCACGTGTCGTACTCGATGTTCGGCCCGCGACATCGCTGGGTGTCACGCGCGTTCCTGGTGGCGATCCTGTTTCTCGGTACGCAGGGTTGGCCGGGATGGTTTTTTTGGGCGGTGCTGGTCACGGTGTTGGGTCTGGATCACCCGCCGACGATGGATTGGTGGACACCGCTCGACGGCCGGCGGCGGCTGGCGGCCTGGCTGACGGTGGCCCTGTTTGCGCTCACCTTCATGCCCGCCCCATTCTTCGAGGGTCAACCGGTCCCGCAGCGCCAGTTCGAAGGCGACAAGATCCCGGTGTCGACGCGGCTTGCGCCACGCCCGCAAGCGCGCCGCCGTCTAGGAATCGGCGGCCGCCGCAGCCCGGGCAACGCCCCCACAGCCAGAGGAATCTTGCTATGAGCGAACGGCCGACTTGGGACCAGTACTTCATGACGATCACGCGCGAGGTGGCAGAACGCTCCACCTGCATGCGCGCCAAGGTCGGCGCCGTCATCGTTCGCGAGCGCAGCATCTTGGCCACCGGCTACAACGGTTCACCCGCCGGCTTGCCCCATTGCACCGAAGCCGGCTGCCTGATCTATCGCTCGCAAACCCCCAGCGGCGACACCGAGGAGAACTGCTTCAGGACGATTCACGCCGAGATCAACGCGATCGCGCAAGCGGCCAAAAACGGCGTGTCGATCCGCGACGCCTCGATCTACATCACCCACACGCCCTGTATTCACTGCTTCAAGGTCTTGCTCAACACCGGCATCACCCGCATCTGCTACGAAAGGCCGTACAAACTCGAAAGCATCGAGGAGCTACGCCGCTTCACGCGGGTGACCTTGGATCAGATCAGCCTGCCGGCAAAGTGAACCACGGTGCGCTGCCCCGCTCGCTAGCGGGTTGGCGACGCAAGCGGGGCGGGCACCGAGAGCCGGCAAGGGGGGAGCCGGCCCCCGGTGTCACCCGGCCGCGGCCTGGCTGGTTACCAGCGGTTGCCGGTATTCCCGGCGCTGGCGCAGCCAGGACGCTTCGGCTTTCGCGGCATAGCGGCGCACCCGCACGGGCCGCTCAGCCGACGGCCGCAGCACGCAACGCCGGACATAGTCGGCGTCGATGCCGAGCGCGTCGCAGATGTTCACGAATGAGAACGGCGAAGACCGGTCTTCAGCTTGGAACCATGCCCGTTCCCGCAACCAGATCCGGTAAGCCTGGATGCGGGGGGCGCTAGGCCGGCCCACACCGAAGGTCCTGATCGCGTCGAGCAGTACCGCCAACATCAGGCGCCGCTCGCCATCTTCGGGCAGTATTTCCAGAAACTGGGTTCCCCTTCCGCGGTTGCGAGCCATGCCTTCATCCTTCCTTTCACTTACAGGATAACGGCCCCGCGCCCCCTCCAACAATCGCGTCCTTTGGGCATTTAAGCCCAAAGAACAGGTGACCAGTCACCTGTTCAGGGGGGGAGTCAGCGGCGCGAGACCGGCGAAAAGACCGGCAGGAACGAGGGGTTTCGGGTGGCCGACCGACCGGGGGTGTCTCGTGGTGGCGTGCCGGGCGGTGATAACTGATTGGGCTGGCGATTGCCGGGGCGATTCTCAACCGCGCTAGCGCTAGCTCGCCATGCCGTGGCGGATGGCATAGCGAACCAGCTCGGCGGTGGAGTGCAGGTCGAGCTTGTCGATGATGTGCTTGCGGTGAGTCTCGATGGTATTCACGCTCAGGCCCAGTGCCTCGGCGACCTCGCGATTGGTTCGACCCGAGCAAATCAGGGCGAGGACTTCGCGTTCGCGGGGGCTGAGCACGTCGGGGGCTCGCCCGCCTTCGCCGATCACAGTACGCGCCAGCGTGCCGCTGAAGTAGGTTTCTCCCTTACGCACCGCCAACACTGCGGACACCAGGTCTTGGTCATCGGCGTCTTTGAGCAAGTAGCCTTTGGCTCCTGCACCGATGCTTTGGCGCACGTACTGTTCGTCGGCGTGCATTGAGAGCATGAGCACTTGCGTGCCCGGGGTGGTGGCCGTGATTCGGCGAGTGGCCTCGATCCCGTTGAGGCCGGGCAGGCTAATGTCCATGAGCACCACATCGGGATGCAGGCTGGTGGCCGCCGTCAGCGCTTGCGCCCCGTCGCCCACTTCGCCGACGACTTCGATCTCGGGCGTGGATTCGAGGATCTTGCGCAGACCACGGCGGACCACGGTGTGGTCATCAACCAGCAACACACGCACTTTATCCATTCAACTTCAGGTGGCTTTCTTCAGGTGGCTTTCTTGAGCTGCTACCAGTTTACGGACGTTGGCGGGCACCAACAATACCGGAAACCGGGGAATTTACCCGCCAAAAGTCGGGTCACAGCGCTACTGGATCATCCCCTTACGCAGCGCGAAACGCACCATTTCGGCAGTGTTGTGCAGGTCGAGCTTCTCCATCACGTGCTTGCGGTGGCTTTCCACCGTACTCACGGCGACGTCGAGCACCTGCGCCACTTCCTTGTTGCTCTTGCCCTCGGCAATCAATTGCAGCACTTCGCGTTCTCGGTCTGACAGCACGGCGAGTTCGTCGGCGATCGGCGGGGCATCGTGGAGGTAGCCGTCGAGCACGATGCGCGAGACCGTGGGGCTGAAATAGGATCCGCCGGCGTGCAGAGCGCTGACGGCCTTCAGCAGGTCTTCGTCGTCGGCGTCCTTGAGCAAGTAGCCCTTGGCGCCCGCGTGCAGGCATTGGCGGATGTAGGCTTGGTCCGCATGCATCGAGAGAATGAGCACTTTGGTATCCGGCGCCGCCTTGGCGAGCTGGCGGGTGACCTCGACGCCGTTGAGTTCGGGCAAGCTGATGTCGACGATGGCGACCCCAGGCTTGAGGCGGGCAGCGCTCTCGACCGCCGCCCGCCCGTCGCCGGCCTCGCCCACGATCTCGACCATGGGGTCGCTCTCCAGGATGCGCCGCAGGCCACGGCGGACCACGGTGTGGTCGTCAGCCAACAAGATCCGGATCTTCGCCATATTCCTCTTCGGTTTCCGCGATCGGGGCGGTCAGCGGAATAGTCAACGCCACCTCCGTCCCGCTCCGATCGCTCGAGTCGATCGTGAAAGTACCCCGATAGATGGCTACCCGCTCGCGCATACCGAGCAAGCCCATGCCGTGATCTGGCGGCGGGTTCTGCAAGATCGCGCTGACGTCGAAGCCACGGCCGTCGTCGTGCACCACCAAGGCCGCGGCCTCGCTGTCCACTTGTAAGCGAACGCTGACGTGGCGAGCGGCGGCGTGACGTGCCACGTTGGTCAATGCTTCCTGCAACACGCGATAGAGGGCCACCTCGATCGGGCGCGGCAGGCGGGTTTCCGCCGGCGGTGCCTCCAAAGCGATCGCAATCTGCGTGCGCTCGCTGAAGCGGGTGATGTAGGAACGGATGGCTGGAACCAGCCCCAAGTCGTCCAGCACCGCCGGGCGCAGCAGTTGCGCCAGGTTGCGGACGTTTTGCAGCACGCCGCCGATTTGCTCGCGGCTCTCCCGCACGTGAGCGCGCGCCGGGCTCTCAGCGGTCAATTCCCGCTCGATCAACCCGAGCTCCATCTTGACCGCGGTGAGCGCCTGCCCGAGATCATCGTGGAGTTCACGCGCCACCCGGCGCAGCGTGCGCTCGCTCACCTGCATCATGCTCTGCGATAGGCGGCGCAAGTGCTCCTGCTGCTGCAATGACTGCCGGTAGAGCGAGTCCTTTTCCTCCGCCGCCACCGCCAGCCGCTGTTCGCGATCCTGCAAGATGCGAAAGAACCGGAAGCCGCCGCCGATGGTGACGCCGAAGATCAGGCCCTCGAACACCAGCGTCAGCCGCTGCCGCACCAGCAGCGGCACCGCTTCCACCGGCACCACCGCGACCAGCTCCAGCTGCTCGACCGCGACCAGGCCCAGCGCTATCAGCAGCGTCGCCGCCAAGCTTTGAAAGCCGACGTCGACCCCGTAGATGAGGCCATAGCTGGCGATCTTGATGACGAAGATCGGGATCAGCGGGCTGTACACCCCGCCGGACCAGTGCGCGGCCATCGCCATCGGCAGCAAGTTGGCGGCGATGTCGAACCAGACCCAAGCGCCCGTCAGCACCTGGCGCCGCTGGCGCGAGAACAACACCAAATTGGCCAGGGCATAGACCAAGAAGTTCAGATGCACCGCCCACTCGGCCACCGTCAGCGGGCTATAGAAGAAGAGCAGGATCAGCCAGCACGCCGCCCCCTCGGGCAAGCGGATGCCCAGCATCAGCCGCGCAGCCGCTCGAATGCGGCGATGCTGAATGTGCGGCCGCAAAGCGACCTGTGTTAGCTGCGCCCACATGCAACGGCTCTCGGTTGACCAGACTGCCGGCTCCTTCAGGGGCTCCAAAACAGGCCGCGAGTCATCGACTCCAACGCCGCCACCAGCAGCGGCACCCCGCCCCAAAACAGTGAAATCGCCACCACCACCGGGCCATGGCCGCGCAAAAAGTACAGCCGCTCGCCCGGAAACTCCCACCAGTGCAACCAGCGCAGGTTGGCGATCTCGTAGACCACGCCGACGGCGAAACCGATGGCGAACACAGTCGCCAAACCGAGCTGCGACGCCATCGAGGCCAGGCCGCCCATCACCAAGCCGAACATGAGCAGCACATTGAGCACCGGATAGATGGGCCGGCGGTAAACCCACAGGCGCTGGCAGTACGCATTGGTCTCGCCTGCCACCCCAATCACCAATGCGATCACGTACCAACGCAGCATGGCCTGCGGCCTAGCACACAACCGCCGGTGAAATCCACGCTGTCGTGCCCCTTTCCAGGGCTCAGGCGAAGTCACCAGAAACCGCGAAGACACCGGTAGGCCCTTTTGGGGGCTGGCGTCGCTGGGGCTTCTGGAGCGTGGCGAACGAGTCGTAGAGATCGGGAGATGAATCGGCGTGAATAGCCGCGCCTGAGCCCCGCGTTCGGCTGGTGAGGGCAGCCACACTGCGGAGCGCCACGGCGTTCGACCGAGGCCTGCTTGACAGGCACCTCCCGGTAGGTCCATTGTAATTCCGCGATGAAGACTCGACTCGTCCGCATGGGAAATTCGCGCGGCGTGCGGCTCCCCAAGCCACTGATCGAGCAGGCGGGTTTGTCCGACGAAGTAGAGCTGGAGCTGCGTGGCAACACGATTGTGATTGTGGCCCGCCCGGCACCCCGACGGGGGTGGGCAGAGGCGGCTCGAAGACTCCGGGCGGAGGGTGGCGACCAACTCCTTGATCCGCCGACACCGACGCGCTTCGACGAGACCGAGTGGCAATGGTAGCCAGCCGGTCTCCCGAGCGCGGTGAGGTGTTTCTCGTTGCGCTTGATCCGAGCCGTGGGAGTGAGAGTCGAAAGACCCGACCCTGCGTCGTCGTGTCGCCGGACGAACTGAATGGGAGCCTGCGCACGTCGCCGACACGCAGGGTGAACCCGGTGCGATCGAAGTAGTCGAGCAGGGCGATCGAGAATTTGCGGTGTCCTTTCGGCAAGCGTGCATGCGAGGCGCCGGGTGGTGTCTACTTTCGCGTCTGCCTGCTGATTTCATAGCGTTGTTTTTGTTCATGACCCGCGGCGGCTGAGCGCAAAGCGTTCGGCTGCCCTGAGAACGGTCACTTCCAAGCCTCACACGGGCACTTGACGCATATGCGCGATGCATATACACTCGCGTTCGGTGATCACCTGGGATGAGCGGAAGCGCCGGCAAAACCTGAAGGATCATGGCCTCGACTTCGCCGACCTAGAGGAATTCTTCGACGGCGACCTGCTCACTCGGGAGGACACGCGCCAAGCATATGGCGAGGTACGACTCCAAAGCGTCGGAGTGATGAACGATGTCGCGTTGTTCGTTGTGTGGACGCCACGCGGTGAAGATGGCGACGTTGCTCACCTGATCTCGGCGCGGAAGGCCGAAAAGCATGAATACAAAGCGTGGCTCGCGCGTTACGCGAAGCGGTAGGGGCAAGACAGATTGGGCGAAGCTCAGGGCGACACCCGACTCGGCAATTCGATTCACGACGGATGCGCCTCGCACCTCGCCCGAGGATTGGGCCGAGGCTGTGGCCCATCGCGGCTTGCCGGTTGCGGCGCGAAAGGAGCAAATCGCATTGCGTGTGGATGCGGAGGTGCTGGCATGGTTTCGCGCGCAAGGGGCCGGTTGGCAGACGCGCATGAACGAGGTGCTGAAGGCATACCGAGCGGCCATGGCGAGCAAAGTGCCGGCCGATCGCCATGCAGCGGACGCGCACAAGGACGCGCGCCGCTGATGGGTTGAGCGTTGAACCGCTGCGCGGTGGTGTCTGCTTTCGCGTCTGCCTGCTGATTTCATAGCGCTGTTTTTTTGTTCGTGACCTGCCGCGGCTGCGGCGACAGACTGACCTACATCACACGCGCCGATTGTGGCCGGCAACAGCCGGCCCGGCCCGGTCATCGTCGCCCAAGGAGGTCAGCATGGGCGAGTTACGCCATCGGATGGTGCAGGACATGGACGTGCGCCACTTCGCCGCACTCCAGAGGCTTCCGGCGGACGTGTCGGAGCGCATGGTCGAGGCCTATGTCGCCGGGGTAAAGGGGCTGGCGAAGTACTTCATGCGGTCCCCGGATCAGCTCAGCGAGGAGCAGGTGCAGCGCTATCTGCTGCATCTGCGCCAGGAGCGCCAGCTCTCAGAATTTGCGGTGTCCTTTCAGATCGCGAAACGGCGCGGCAGTAATTTCGCCGTGAGCGGTGGCGTAGTCACGCAACAGCGCCCGCTCGACCGCGGCCGCCGCGTAGTATGAGGTCGGGGGCAATCTTGCGACGCGGCGGCAGCGCTCGTCCGACATGTTTTGGCACACGATTTCTCGGGCAGAGCGTAAGGACGATGACCTCAGCCGCCGGCGAAGCGGGCCACGTAGGCGAAGGTCATGGCGTAGTGCGCGGCGCTGCCGGCGATGACGCACACGTGGAACAACTCGTGATGCGAGAACACCTGTGGCCACAGCCGCGGGCGCTGGGTGGCATAGAACACCATGCCGGCGGTGTAGAAGATGCCGCCGAGGCCGGCCAGCGCCACCGCTTCAAACGGCAGCCGCTGCGCCAGCGGTAGGAAGAGCGGCAGCGCCAACCACCCCTGGGTAGTCTGCAGCGTGACCGAAAACCACGGCCGCAAGCGGGGGAGGAACGCTTTCTGGGCGATGCCGGCCGCGGTGATGCCCCAGGCGCCGGCCAGCGCCGCCCAACGCAGCCAGCCCTCGAGGACGATGTAGGCGATCGGCGTGTAGGTGCCGGCGACCAGCACGTAGATCATCGAGTGGTCGAGCCGTTGCATGCGCTCTTTCCACCGTTGGCTCCAGGGTACCGAGTGATAGAGGCTGCTGACCGTGTAGAGCGCCACCAGGCTGAGGCCGAAGGTCAGCAATGCCAGGCGCTGCGACAGCCCACCGGCACAGCGAATCCATAGCGCGATCGCCCCGGCCACCGACAGCAACGCCGCCGTTCCGTGCAGAAATCCGCGCACCGGGTTCTGCATCCGGCCGAGGGTAAACCGTTGAGTTTCGAGATGCATAGGCGTTGAGTGTACACGGCCGCAGCGGCACAGCCAACCGTTTTCGCAACAAACCCCCAACAGACCCGCGACCTGGGCGGCCTGGTGCTCACGATCACGCACTCACGCCCCGTGGCGCGCCGCGTCGCCGCCGGGACGACGGCTCAGCGCACGGTCTTGACGGCAGCGCGCTCCTGGTCCCACTTGTTGAGGCGCCCGAAGAGGACGCGCAGGCTGCGCGGGCCGAGGTGCGGTAGGGGATGGTTGACGACGCAGAGCTTGGTCAGCTCGCTCTCTTCGCCAGCTATCAGCTCAGCGATGATCCGCCCCGCGGCTTGCGAGAACGCGACCCCCTCGCCGTTGTAAGCGACGCCACAATAGATGTTCTTGTGCTCTCCCATCACGCCGACCGAGGGCGTGAGAGCGCCTCGGTGGCAATCACGTAGCTGCACAGCGGTAAGACGCGGTCGCGAAGGAACCCGAGCTTGGGCGCGTAGCCGTTGAGGCCGAGCACGAGCACCGGCGGGCTGATCTCGCCCATCTCGGTTTCCACGCGGTGAACTTTGCCCGGCGTCACCCGGAGCACGATCGTGCGCTTGACCGGGCGCGCGCGTTGGCGCTAGGACACGGACGCATGAAGAAACGCACCAGGACAGCCCCGGACATGTTCACCACCAGCATCGCCCTCGACCGCGCGACCTACAAGCAGCTTGGGCACTTGGCGGTGGATGAAGAGACCACCGTCCGCGATCTGATCCGCCGAGCCGTTCTCGATTATCTCCACCGGCGCCAGAAGGCGGGCAGGCCACAACAGGCACGGGACCTATCTCCTTTCGTCGGCCGTTGGACTGGCCCGCCTACTCGCACCGCGGCTAGGAGTAGCGCTAGAGCACGTCTGCCGCGCGCGAGACGGCGGCGCGAAGACCGCCGGAGACCTGCCTATCTAGTTAACAGCTGAAAGAGACCGCGCTCACACCTCGACCCGCGTGTCCCGATCTACTATCCGCGAGAGCCTTGCTGTAGCGCGCAGATTTAGTGTTTGCGGGCGGTGTTGCACCTCGGGGCCACTAGCCCCGATTGCCATGCGCCCGGCCTGGTTACGCCAGCCGCGAGCTTGGCGAAGCTGACGCAGCGGGTCCCTTGCGCGAATTCGCCGCGCAGGTGGATCGTCTTGCCCGATCGCCGCGGCCCGGGGATCTGCGGTGACCGTAGCGCTCTCGGGCGCAGCGCGCGGTCGCCGTTGTCCCCCAAAATCGACAGCCCCCAAGATCATGTCTGGAATTCCAGACTTTCTGTCTGAATTACCAGACTTTTCGTCCGCCTGCTGGCGACATTCCTCCGACAAAGCTTGGGCTGCGCCCTGGCACTGTTGCTGCTCTACAAGATTCACAACGAGAGATTAGGGAGCGCCGGGCGCACCCAACAACTCGTTACTAGCAAACCCGAGGACTCGGATTCTGAGCCTCGGGCGTGGGCGGGCAGAGACGTCGAGAACGGCGGTCGCACGGCATCGGCCTGAAGCATCGAGGACGAGGGGAACTCCGAAGTTCGCGATGGGCTCTGCGATGCGACTACAGAAGGGAGGTATCGCGATGAGTAAGACGGTCACCTGAGGTAGCCCGACCAATCCACATCCGACACACGGGCGCGCCACGCCACTAGAAGCGGAGCGATGGCGAATACAAGCGGGCAGGCACAGCCTGCCCCGCGAACACAAGAAGGAGGGATCGATGAAACGAGGCATCTTGATAGCGATGACGGCACTGCTGGTCATGGTGGCTTGCCGGCACGCGGCAATGGCCGGCGAAGGGCTGTTCTTCTACGACGGGTCGCACAGTCGCTTTGTCCCACTCGCAGTCAAGGGAGGCGACTCCCCATGGTGGGACCCATACGGGTCGTTCGGGACGAAGAATCGGGCGCCGTTTATCTCAGCCCCAGGCTGCGCGGACGAGGAGATCTTCGGCGCATTTACAGCGCAGCTGGTGGCTAGCTCCAACAAGAGCGGGTTGCTTGTCTGGAGCAGTGAGCTCTCCGCTCCGTGGGGGCCATCTGTGTGGGTGAACCCAGCCGTACGCGAGGGCGACCCTGTACCGGGGGGGGGCTTCTTCGGAAAATTCACCGGTGTCCCCGCGGTCGCCATGGATCCGGATTGCAAGCTGCACGTGATCTTTCGTGCCCAGATAATGGGTCTACCGGCGACCCAGGATACAGCCATCTTCGACTGGGTCTATGCTGCGGGAGACCTCAGCGGGACCATCGCGGAAAACGTGGTCGCCCAAGAGGGGATGAGTGCGGCTTATGGAGCCGGCACTTTCCTGGATTTCCCATCTGGGCTGGTTCTGGTTGCAGCGAAGACCGGCTCTGGCGCCATCGATCTCGCCTATTGGGGCAAGCTCGCGGGCACGGGGGTTTCCACGGCCAACGACACCGGAATCTTCTGGTCGCGATACACCACCTCGTTATCGTGGATGACGCCCTATTCAGTGGTGCGCGAAGGAGTATGCACTGCAACCTGGGCGCCAGGCTTCACGTACGACGGCTTTAGCTCGAAGCAGCCGTTGGCCATCGCCAGAGACACTTCCGGGGTGGATGCCCAATCGCGAATCATATTCCGCGGCAAAGCCAAAGGCGCCCCGTCGGGTTCAGACACCGCTATCGTGCTGGGAGGCGGTTCGAGCTGCCCCTACGTTGCTCCGGTAGCCGTCGAGGGCGCCGCCATGCCGGGTTATATCGCGCCGGCCGGCACGTTTTACGGGGACTTCCCCGATTCCACCCTTGTCGCACTCTCTAAGACAGCGGCCTTGTTCTATAACAAGTCCCTCGGCACTGCCCCGCAAAAGCGCATACTTCACTACGATCTGAGCACCACGTCTGTCGACTATCAGGCGGGATGCGACGGCTGCGATTACTCAGGACTGGGGAACGATAAGTTCGATACCTCCTTGGGTTTTGCGGTCGACGATTCGGGGCGCCCAGCCTTCACCGTGAAGCCTAGCGGTTATCCAACGGGTCTGTTCGCCCCGCCCGGCGCAGTGGGGGGTTGGTGGGCGCTGCTGAGCTTCAATGCACAAGCAGTTGAGACGGCACAGAATTTCGACAGCGTAAGCAGAGGGTTCTGGACTTTCACAGCTCGCATGCCGTGATCGGATCGGAAGTTGATTACGCGGTGGGGTAGCCCTAGTCTGGGTTATCCCACCGCGCCGTTCCTGCTTCACCGTCAGCCTTCCGATCGCGGAATAGATGGGCACACGCGCCTGGCACCCCCTCCGCAATTCGCCGCCGGCCTCGACGGAGCCGCCAAAGCGTAGAGCTGCGCTCTGCGCTCACCCGGACACCGGCGCGAGCGCAAAGCTCTTCTTGAACGGACTGCTAGGCTTTAACTACTTCCACCGTCGCGCCGCGCGGGCTGTGGCTGGGTGCGGCGTAGAACATGCGGTAGTGGATGTGGCCGTAGCCGCCGGCCACGTGCAGCGGCTTCCATGGTGACGGCACCGCTTCCTGGCTCTGAATCCAGTCCTTGAACTGATGATTCTCCCAGGCGTGATAGATGACCACCTGGCCCGGCTGCAACGACGGCGTCGGCTTGACGTGGATGTGGAAGGAACCGACATCGTTGAACACGCGCACGTAGTCGTGATCGTTGAGACCGCGCTTCTTGGCATCGTCGATATTCATGTACATCACCGGCTGCCCGCGCTGAAGGCGCAGTAGATGGCGCTGGTCGCGCCAGATCGCGTGAATCGACCAGCGGGTGTGACCGCCGGTGAGCCGCAGCGGGTAGTTGCCACCGGCCAGCGGCGGCTCTTTGTGCACCGGTAGCGCCTCCTTCATCTCGACGTACCAAGCGTGATCGAGCAAAAACTGCTGGCGTCCGGTGAGCGTCGGCCAGGGCTCCTTTTTCTCGGTGAACCACTGCTGCGGCCACACAGTATCGCCGGGCTTGAAGTCACTGCAGATCGAATTGTGCGGGCCGTAGCGGCCATACGACTGGATCGGCAGCGCGCCGCGCTCCTTGGCGTCCTTCCAAGTGAAGCCGTTGGTCACCGAGGAGTTCTGCACCAGGTGATCCATCGCAGCTTCTTCGTTGCCCACCTCCATCATGCCGTCGAGGCGGTACTTCTCCCAGAAGTTGGCGTAGTCGCGCTCGATGCCGTAGTGGTCCTTGAACGGCTTGAGGCCGCGCGCGCGCGCTCGGTCCTGCATCTTCTGGGCGAGCATGGCGAAGATCTCGTACTCGGACTTGGATTCCTCCATCGGCTGAACCGCTTGATCGCCGAAGACCACGTAGGGCACCAGACTCTGCGGATACTTCAACCCGATCTTCTCGTAGTAGCTGGCGGCCGGCAGCAGGATGTCCGACTGCAGCCCGCTCGAAGACATGCGGACGTTGACGTTGACGATCATCTTCAGCTTGGGCCACAGGTGTTTGCGCGCCAGTTGCGGCACCGGCCAGCGCCGCAGCGGGTTGACGCCGGTGTAGAAATACACCCGCGGCGGCCGCTCCGGCGGCGGCGAGACGCGCAGCCACTTCTTGTCCATGGCTTCCTTGACGTACTCGGCCACCCCCCGCGGCAGGGTTGGATCACCGAAGTCCTTGCGGTCGACCACTTCGTTCATGCCGCCGTGGACGTAAAGGAACGTCATCGTCGGCGTAAACGGCCGCTCCCAACTGTGCTTGCGCATGAAGTTCTCGAAGTCGCGGGTCTTGGGCGGGAACATCTGCATCAGCCACTTGGCGTAAAAGGGAATCTCGACTTCGTTGGAAATCTGGTTGAGCGCATCGACGCTGTACCACGCCCCGATGCGAATACCGCCGCCGCGCTTGCCTTGATTGCCGGTCAGCGCCATCAGTAGGCACATCGCCCGCTGCGCCAAGTCGGAGTGATAGTGCTTGCACGCGCCCCAAGAGGCGAAGATCATCGCGGCCTTCGCCTTCGCCGCCTCGCGTGCGACACGCCGAATCATCTCGGCGTTTACACCGGTGATCTGCGCCGCCTTCTCCGGCGTGTACTGCTGGAGGTGATCAGTCAAGCCCTCGAGCAGCGGTCGTACTGCGACCGTGCGTCCATCGGCGAGCTTCGCCTGGAAACGCCCGTGCAGAGCGGGTGTGACTGCTCCCAGCCGGATCTCCTGTGTCTTGTGGCCCTGGCTGCCCGGGGCTTCGGCGATCTGTTTGGTGGTCTCGTCCCAGAAATAGAAGATGTCGTCTTTGCCGCCGCTCTGCACGTCGCTCTGCCGCAGGTATTGCTTGTTGTCGTCACGGACCAAGAACGGCAGGTCGGTTTGCTCTCGTACGTAGTCGGTCTTGAACAGGTTCTCGCTGATGATCACCTGCGCCATCGCCAAGCCGAGCGCGGCGTCGGTACCCATGCGCAGATTGAGCCAGAGGTCGGCGTGAACCGTGCTGGGGTTGTAATCGGGTGCGATCGAGACGACCTTGGCGCCGCGGTAGCGCGCCTCCCACATAAAATGCACGTCGGGGATGCGGGTGTACACCGGGTTGGCAATCCAGATGAGGATGTAGTCGGAGTTGAACCAATCGTCGGAGGTGCCGTCGGCGTTGAAGTGACCCCAAGTCTGAATCGCGCCCATCGGCAGGTCGCCGACGCCTGCCCAGGAATCCATGACGGTGGCGCCGAGCAGGCCGAAGAAGCGCATCTCGGCCGCCGTGCTGGTGCCGAAGTCGATGTTGGTGGTGCCGTGGTCGTAAACGACGCAATCGGGTCCGTCGGTGGTGGCGACGTCGAGCAAGGTGTCGGCCACCTGCGTGAGCGTGGCATCCCAGTCCATCCGTTCCCACTTCCCAGAGCCGCGCTCGCCGACCCGGCGCATGGGGTACTTCAGCCGCGAGGGCTCGTAGTTCAGCTGACTATAGCAGCCGCCCTTCTGGCAGCCGCGCGGGTTCATGTCCGGAACGGTGGGGTGGCTGGGCTGGTAGATCGTGTTCTGCTCTTCGCGCCAGACGATACCGTCCTTGACGTAAAGGTTCCAAGAGCACGCCGCGATGCAGTTGGTGCGGGTGTGGGTGCCCTTGGTGATCTTGTCCCAGGTCCACTTCTGGCGAAAGACGTCCTCCCAGCCGCGGTAGTTTGGAAGTCCGGGCAGCGACACTGGCCCAGCTGTCTGGGCCGCGGCTTCGCCGCTTAGGACTGAGGCGAATTCGAGATTGGCCAGTGTCAGGGAGACCGCGGCGGCGCCGGCCCCGCGTAGGAAATTTCTGCGAGAGAGTTCCATAGGTCGTTTACTCCAGTATCGGTTGGAGGGATTCCCGGGAGCAGATGCCCGGGCGGGCGAGCTGAGAGACGCCACCGGCTAATGCGCCGGCTTCTTGGATCGCCCATAAACCCCGCCCAGTCTGGGGAGGCCGAGCAGCGGCCGTCTCGAAGCCAGGTTCATGGGCAGGCGAACGAAACATGGGCTTCAGCCTACCGAACGGTTGGCAGGTTGAGCATGAGCCTTGGCCGTAGAACAGATGACATCGGTCAGCTTACGGCCGCACCGCGGCGGGGCCCGAGCCCAGCCGCCGCTGATCCCGCCAGCAATCCGAGACCCGACAAGAGCAAGCGCTGCGAGGTTGCGTGACGGGGCAGCGTTAGGGGGCAACGCATGCCAACGCATGCCGGCCGACGTTGGAGCCCGGGCGTCGATTTGCTACAGGCAGCGGTTGGAGAGCGTCAGTGGGCATGGGCCGAGTTATTCGCGACATCACCAGTTCTTCGGCACCGAAGGTGGCCGCAACGATGCAGGCGCCGCCTGGGCTTTGATCGCTATGCATGCTCGGTTCCACGATCGGCGTGCCTTGCGGGGGGCGCTCGGGCTGACGGCCGCGCTTTTTCTCGTCGAGCTGGTCGGCGGCTATGTGACCAACAGCCTGGCGCTGCTGGCCGACGCGGCGCACATGTTTGCCGATGTGGCAGCCTTGCTGCTGGCCTTCGGTGCATTGTGGATCAGCTCCCGCCCGGCCAGCGATACCAAGACCTTTGGCTATTACCGTGTGGAGATCCTAGCCGCTTTGGTTAACGGCCTCTTCCTGTGGCTGGTGGTGATCTACATCGGCTACGAGGCTTACGGGCGGTTTCAAAATCCGCCGGTGGTCAAGGCTGGGCCGATGATGCTGGTGGCCGCGGCCGGTTTGGCGGTGAATGTGACCTGTGCGTGGTTGCTGCGGCCTAGCGAGCAGAGCAGTCTCAACTTGCACAGCGCCTTCCTGCACGTGTTGTCCGACTTGCTCGGCTCGGTGGGCGCGTTGATCGGCGCGGCGGTGATGTTGCTGACCGGCTGGTACGGCGCCGATCCGCTGATCAGTGCCGGCATCGGCGTCTTGATCATCGGCAGTTCCTGG
Organism: Deltaproteobacteria bacterium; assembly: GCA_016210005.1. Lineage (NCBI taxonomy): Bacteria > Pseudomonadati > Myxococcota > Myxococcia > Deltaproteobacteria bacterium. Next base: position 20,811 of record JACQVA010000030.1, read on the forward strand.
AGCCTGCTGCGCGAGGCGGTGGACGTGTTGCTGGAGGCCGTCCCGAGGCACGTTGATCTCGACGCGTTGCGCCGGGCCCTGGGAGAGGTCCCGGGCTTGATCGAGGTCCACGACCTCCACGTCTGGACCCTGACGACCGGCCGTGAGGCGCTGAGCGCCCACGTCGTCGCCAACGGCAACGCCGACCACGACGACATCCTCGACCGTATCCAGCGTCTATCGACCGAACGCTTTCACATCGACCACATCACCATCCAGATCGAGCGCATCAATCGTAAAGACCTGGAGCCGGTTCACTTCTAGTGAATGTGGTTCTTGAATCCGTGAAACCGAACTCCTGACGTGCGGCGCTGAAGCGAATCCGCGTCCCCCAGGTCGCGCCGGCAAGTCGCTTCGGCATCGGCTGATCGCTAACGGCGTCCGGGAGCGGGGGTGCGTTAAGAGCGCCGGCTCGCGGCTAGGGCGTCAAGGAAGGCGGCAGTATCGAACCCGCAGGAGAGCCGCAAACGTTGCCCGAGTTCCACTTCACGGGCTTGGCCGCAGCCTGCCGGACTTGGTGCGATTGATAGCCGAGGCACGAATCTCGCGCGGCTCGGCTAGCACGCCACGCACATTAGCCTCGGCCCCCTGCGTCAGATCCGCACAACTCAATGGAATCGGTGTCGGTGATGCACTACTAACGCGCTGGATCACCGTATCCGGCTCGATCACAACGGTCAGGCTCCAGCCCTCCTGGTTCGTCAGGTGTGCCCGAAACGACCCATCGCCCGCGGCCCCGCACTCGGCGTCAGCGTCCAGCTTGAGTTCGACCCCGTTCACGCGCACCTCGTCCACCGACACGCTCAAGCGGTTCTTGAAGATGCGCACATCCTTGAGCGTAGTCACCGCGCCATTGAGCACCGTCACGTTCAGCGTGCTGGGCTGCTGACTGCCGGAATCCTGGAACTCAATCACGCGATCACCGGCAATCGGCCCGATCAGAACGAAGCTCCCGTCGCTCGCCGTCACGTCGCTCACCTCTGTGCCCTGCACGCTGACCCAGACGCCACCGAAGCCGGCGCCAAGGCCGTCATCGGCCTCGGCTGCGCTGCCGCTGACAACGATGTCTTGGATGTTGCCCTGAACCGTCGCACTGCCGCTGATGCCCGTACCGCCGACACCGCCGTCGGCGCAACCACCGAGCGCGAGCCCGCATACCACGCAGGGGAGAACACTGACGAGTAACAGCAGTAGCCGTTTCATCGTTTGCTCCTTCCTGCGCCTCGCGTCACTGGTGTCGCCTCGGTCCTCGGGCGCGCCCGGCGCACCAGAGCTTCTTCGGCCACGTATATACCAAACGACACTCTGGTTCGTCTGCCCCCGGGAGCTTTCGGCACGCGGTCCCGGTCCACCGCAGCCAGTGTTCGGTTGGCCTGGCTCAGCGCCTCCACCGCCAGGGCGCGCAAGTGCCGGCGCAGGCTCGGCAGCGCGCGGCTGCCGATGTTGTCGTAGCTGGCCTTGCGCTGCAAGCGCGCGGAGCCGAGGTTGGCGGATACGTTGTACATGATCGTCTCGATGAACTCGCCGCCATCACGCCCGAGGATGTCGAGCTTCTCGAGCTGGCCCGCCGCCGGCAGATAAGCTGCATCCACCAAGACCACGCGATCGCGCGTATCGACGCGCAGCGCACCGACCGCTCGCAGCTGTTCGAGCAGCTGTTGGTGGTCGGCGCCCACGCGCGTGGCCAACTCCTCGAACGAGCCCGGCCCGCGCCGCCGCAGCGGACGGGGTCGGCCGCGGTTGCTGTACGGAGCCTCGCTGAGCCAGCGGCCGGCCAGACGCAGCGCCAGCTCGTAGTCGATTGCGCCGGCGGCTGGCGCGTTACCACCTGCCTCAGTCGCACCCGGAGTCACCGCTTCGCGGGCGGCGCTGACAAACACCTCCGGCGTAATCCCTTGGCGGATCGCCGCACGTGCCAGCGGCACCAGTATCCGCCGCACCGCCTCGAGCAGACCGAGTCGGGCCGGCAGGGTTTCTCGTTCACTCGCCATCCAACACCGTTGACCGCACGGCCGTGCTCACTGCAGCAGCCGCCACACCAGCCAGCAGAGCACTACCCACAGCGCGATACTGACCCACCCCGAGAGCACCGCCCCGAGCAGCATTGGCACCCCCGGGCCTTCCCACGTCCACAGCGATCGCTCAACCCGCAACATCACCGCTCCTCCTTTCCCCGCCGATCCCCAACTCTCTGCCGGCGCTGCCAGCGCAAGACTTCAGCGCGCAAGTAGTCGCTGCTGATGCCCAATACCGCACAAATCGTTTCAAATGAAAACACCCAACCCAGATCGCGGGAACTGATCCACTCCTCGGCATCGCGGAAGAGCCGCTGCCCTTGGATGCTGCGCGCATCGGCGTAACTCTGATAGGCCCGCAGCGTGTCTTTCAGGATCGCCCACATCAGCCGCCGGATACCGTCATCGAGCCGGGCATCATCTAGCCGCGAGCGCTGCTCCAACGCGAAGCGCGAAATCCGCCGCGGCCAGGCCGCCGAGCCGTTTGCTGCCGGATGGCGCGCGAACTCCGATTCACCCTGTATCATCACCGCGGCTCTCCTTGACGCCGATGGCCGAAGCTGGTTTGGTTCGGCGCCTTTTTCTTACAACCTCGATGGGAAATATATCCCATATGATTAGGTGGCACAACCCACTTTTTCTCGGCGCCCTGATTCTCCTCGGGATCACCACAATCGGCGCGGGCGAACGCCGCGAGGCACCGGTCATCGACTTCGAGCGCAGCTTGACGGTTGGCACCGAACCGTTGGCGCTGGTGGTCGGCGATTTCAACGGCGACGCGAACGCCGATTTGGCGGTGGCCAACTCCGGCGATGATTCCGTCTCGGTAATCCTTAGTCTCGGCGGGGGAACCTTTCGCGCCTCGGTCGCCTACGCCACCGGCCACAACCCGACAGCCCTCGCCAGCGCCGACGTTGACAACGACGGTAGCCCCGACCTTCTGGTTGCAAGCGCCGGCGACGCCATGGTGAGCGTTTTGGCCGGCTCACCATCCGGGCACTTCAGCTCAGCGGGAAGCTTTCGGCTGGCGGCAGGAGCACGGGCTCTGGCTCTTGCCGACACCGACCGCGACGGCTGGCTCGACGTGGCGGTCTCCGACGGAAATCACTCGGTTGCTATATTGCGCGGCCAAGGGCAATTCCGCTTCGCCGCAGCCCTGGGGCTCTCCGCCGGCAACGCCCCCAACGCACTGGCTTTCGGCGACCTGGATACGGACGGGGTGGCCGACCTAGTGGTGGCCAACAACCTCGGCGGAAGCGTTTCCGTCTTCCGCGGCAATCCTGATGGGAGCTTTTCGCCGCCGGAAGAAGTGGCAGTCGGCGCCTTCCCCTCTTCGGTGACCGTGGCGGACGCCACCGCTGACCGGCGCCCGGACATTCTCGTCACCAACGAGCTCACCGATGAACTGGTTATTCTTCCGACCGGCCCTGACGGCGGCTTGGCCGCGGCGATCGTGCTGGCCACGGCCGGAGTACCCGAGCGCGCGGTGGTCCGCGATCTCAACGGCGACGCGATCCCGGATCTCGCCGTTGCCAACAGCTTCAGCGACACGGTCTCGGCTTACGCTGGGGCCGGCGATGAAACATTCAGTGAGCCGATCGAGTTCCCCGTCGGGACTACGCCCTTCGATCTCGTCGCCGTCGACTTCAACGGCGACGGCAAAGCCGATCTGGCGACGGCGAATCTCGACGAGGACACGGTGACGGTGCTACTCAACACCAGCGACTTCGCGGTTATCGCCGGCGACGCCGACAGCAGCGGGCAAGTCGACGGCGGCGACCTGGCTGCAACCGTCGAGGAGCTTTTCGACGGCGACGGCAACTCGCTGCTGCACTCCTCCGCCGGCCTATTCCCTGCGGGTGCGGGCGTCGACGCCGACGGCAATCGGCGAATCAGCGCCAGCGATTTGCCCGCGAACATTCGCTTGCGATCCGCTACGGCGCGAAGCCGGCCCATCGACGCTGCACCTTGAGCGTGACTGCTTGCTTTGGGCTGGGGCAACCCAGCCGATATGAGACTAAGTGCGGACTGGCTACCGCTGCGGCTGCGCCGCCTTCTTCTGTCGCGCGCGCTCGCGGCGAGCACGCTTGCGCTCGGCCTCGGTCTTACCCGCTTCACTGCGTTCGGTCAGTTCGACCAGCGACAGTGGCGCGGCATCGCCACGGCGCATACCGATCTTGATGATGCGGGTGTAACCACCCGGGCGCTCGCGAAAACGTGGGGCGAGGTCATCGAAGAGCTTGCGTACTGCGGCCGCGCTGCGCACGAAAGCCAGGGCTTGTCTGCGAGCGTGCAGGGTGCCGCGTTTCCCCAGCGTGATCATGCGGTCGGCGTAAGAGCGCAGCTCCTTAGCCTTGGCGTCGGTAGTGCGCACGCTTTCGTGCTCGATCAAGGACGTGACCAGGTTGCGAAAAAGTGCCTTGCGGTGCGCACTGGTCCGGTTAAGCTTTCGTCCAGAATTTAGGTGTCGCATGGCTGCTTCCGAGTGTTTCTGCCGTCCGCGCTTCGCCTGACCGGCGCGCTCAGACCGACTCGCGTTCCTTGGCCATACGCCGGTCAAGTTCTTCACGAGGCGGGAAGTTCTCGATGCGCATGCCGAAATCCAACCCCATCTCGTGGAGGATTTCTTTGATTTCGTTGAGCGACTTGCGCCCGAAGTTCTTGGTCTTCAGCATTTCACCTTCGGATTTGCGCACCAACTCACCGATGTACTTGATGTCGGCGTTTTGCAGGCAGTTGGCCGCCCGCACCGAAAGCTCGAGTTCGGCAACGCTGCGGAAGAGATTTTCGTTGAGCGAGGGCTGCCGCTCCTCGGAGACTTCCGCCATCTCGGTCGATTCTTCGAAGTTCACGAACACGCCCAGCTGGTCTTGGAGGATGCGGGCGGCGTAGGCCACCGCGTCATCGGGTCGGACGCTACCGTCGGTCCAGATTTCTAGCGTAAGCTTGTCGTAATCGGTTCGCTGTCCGACGCGGGCGTTGGTGACCGTGTAATTGACTTTGCGGACGGGCGAGAACACCGCATCGATCGGGATGGTGCCGACCGGGGCATCTTCCTCCTTGTTACGTTCGGCGGCGACGTAGCCGCGCCCGGTGCGAACGCTGAGGTCCATGTCGAGCTTGCCCTCTTTGGAGAGCGTGGCGATGTGCAGGGCCGGGTTGAGCACCTCCAGGTTGGGCCCACCCTGGATATCGCCGGCCTTGATTTCGCCCGGCCCTTTGGCCTCGATTCGGGCGTTCTCTTGTAGGCCGTCGTGCAGGCGCAGGCGTACTTCCTTGAGGTTCAGCACGATGTCGGTAACGTCCTCCAGGACACCCGGTACGGTGGAGAACTCGTGCAACACGCCCTTGATGCGCACCGCGCTGATAGCTGCGCTCTGCAGCGATGACAGCAGCACGCGGCGCAGCGCGTTCCCGATGGTGATTCCGAACCCGCGCTCGAAGGGCTCGCCGACGAACTTGCCATAAGTCGCCGTCAGGGTCTTCTCATCGGCCTCGAGTTTCTTTGGCTTCAGCAGATCGCGCCAGTTGCGTTGTGGCTGCATTGATACCTCCGCGGCAGTGACCGTGATGCGGCTCGCACGCCTACTTCGAGTACAGCTCGACGACGAGCTTCTCGTTGATGGGCATGGTCAAATCGGCTCGTGTCGGCAGCGCCTTCACGCGGGCCGAAAAGCTCTCGCGCTGGACTTCGAGCCACTCGGGGGTTCCGCGCCGCTCGGCCTGAGCCAGTGCTTCCTGAATTCGCGCCACCGAGCGGCTGGGTTCGCGCACACTCACCACCTGCCCGGGCTTGAGCAGGAATGACGGGATATTGACCGCGCGGCCGTCGACAGCGAAGTGGCCGTGGCGCACCAGTTGGCGCGCCTCTGCCCGCGAGGTGGCAAAACCCATGCGATACACCATGTTGTCGAGCCGACGTTCGAGCAGCACCAGCAGGGCCTCGCCGGTGATCCCGCGGGAGCGTTCCGCCATCTCGAAGTAGCGGCGGAACTGCCGCTCGAGCAGGCCGTACATGCGCTTGACTTTCTGTTTCTCGCGCAGCTGAACTGCATACTCCGAGAACCGCACCCGGCCCTGGCCGTGGTCGCCGGGCGGGTAGTTGCGCCGCTCGATCGCGCACTTGTCGGTATAACAGCGCTCGCCTTTGAGAAAGAGCTTGAGCCCTTCACGCCGGCAGAGCCGGCAGACCGAATCGGTATAGCGTGCCACGGTACCTCCTCGACCTACACCCGGCGCCGTTTCGGCGGACGGCAACCGTTGTGGGGAATTGGGGTTACATCCTTGATCAGCGAGATGGTGAAGCCGGCGGCTTGCAGGGCGCGCAGCGCCGATTCGCGCCCGGAGCCCGGCCCTTTCACCAGCACTTGCACCGAGCGCACGCCGGATTCGACGGCCTTCTTGGCCGCGCTCTCCGCCGCCATCTGGGCGGCAAACGGCGTCCCTTTGCGCGAGCCTTTCAGCCCGACCGAGCCCGCGCTGGCCCAGGCGATCACTCCGCCGGTCGGATCAGTAATGGTCACGATCGTGTTGTTGAAGGTCGAGTGCACGTGGGCGACTCCCTCGCTGACGACCCGCTTGGCCTTCTTGCGCTTGGGCGTGGCGACCTTATCGGCTGCCTTGTCGGGGGCCTTGGTCTTATCGCTGGTTTCTTCTTTCGCCATCGCGTCTATCTTCCTTTCCGTGCCGCTCAGCCCTTCGACGGTGGTGGCTTCTTGCCGGCGATTGCCCGCCGCGGGCCTTTGCGGGTACGGGCATTGGTATGGGTGCGCTGGCCACGCACCGGCAGATTGCGCCGGTGACGCAGACCGCGATAGCTGCCGATATCCATGAACCGCTTGATACTCATGGCGATCTCGCGGCGCAGGTCGCCTTCCACCTTATGCGCCTGATCGATCACCTGGCGGATGCGCACGACTTCCTCGTCGCTCAAAGCGTCGCTCTTGGTGTTGCGATCGACTCTGGCCTCGTCCAGGATCTTGTTCGCGGCCGACCGTCCGATACCGAAGATATAAGTCAGCGCGACTTCCACGCGCTTGTTGCGCGGCAAATCGACGCCAGCAATTCGTGCCATATTCTGCCTCGCTCAGCCTTGGCGCTGTTTATGGCGCGCGTTGGTGCACAGGATACGCACCACCCCTTGGCGGCGCACCACCTTGCAATTCTTGCAAATCTTCTTGACCGATGCCCGTACTTTCACGGTTCAACTCCAGTTCCCGGCTCTGTTACACGGCGCTGAGCACATACGGCCCGGCATCGGTGACCGCCACCGAATGCTCGAAATGGGCGGAGCGCTTGCCGTCACGGGTAACCGCCGTCCAGCCGTCTTGCTTGACGACCACCTCCGGGCCGCCGGCGTTGACCATGGGTTCGATGGCCAAGACCATGCCGGCCCGCAAACGCGGCCCGCGATCGCGGGTACCGAAGTTAGGCACCTGAGGGTCTTCATGCAAGCGCTTGCCGATGCCGTGACCGACGAAGTCGCGCACCACGGAGAAGCCATTGCGTTCGACGTGCTCCTGGATGGCGAACGAGATGTCGCCGATCCGCTTGCCGACGCAGACCTCCCGAATGGCAGCGTCCAACGACTGTTGCGTAATCTGCAGCAGTCGCTCGTCATCCCGGCTCACTGTTCCCACCGCAACGGTGGTCGCGGCATCGCCGAAATAGCCTTCGTAGCACACACCGAAGTCAAGGCTCACAATGTCTCCTTCTTGCAGCACCCGTGCTTCGCTCGGTATCCCGTGCACCACCTCCTCATTGATCGAGACACACACCGATTTGGGGAACACTCGACCCGCCACCTCATAGCCCTTGAACGCCGGCCGCGCCTTGTGTTTGCGCGTCAGCTCCTCGGCCAGGCGATCGAGCACGCCAGTGGTCACGCCGGGGCGAATCCGCGCTCTCAACTCGGCCAAAACCTCGGCGACTATGACGTTGGCCCGGCGCATGATGTCGATCTCTTCCCATGACTTCAGGACAATCATCGGGCTGGTGAAATCTGCGCCACGATCCGTCCGAACACCTGCTCGGCGCCACCGCCACCATCGACCTCGCGCAGCAGGCCGCGGGTGCGGTAATACTCCAGCAGCGGCGCGGTCGCCCGATCATACACGTCCAGCCGCGCCGCGATAGTGCTTTCCCGGTCGTCATCGCGCTGGTACAGCTCCGCGCTACACTTGTTGCACCGGCCGCTGTTCAGCGGTGGATCGAAGACGACATGGTACATTGCCCCACAGCCCCGGCAGGTACGCCGGCCGCTCAGGCGTGCGATGAGATCGGCGCGGGCCACGCCCAGGCTGACAACATGATCGATCATCTTGCGCAGTCCGGCCAGCATCGGCGACAGCACTTCGGCCTGCGGCACGTTGCGGGGGAAGCCGTCGAGAATGAAGCCGGCTTGGCAGTCGCTCTGGCGCACGCGCTCTTCGATAATACGTACCACCAGCTCATCCGGCACCAGTTCGCCTTGCTCCATGAAGCGTTGCGCTCGCAGCCCCGTCTCGGTCTTGCGGTGGACCGCTTCGCGCAGCAAATCGCCCGACGAGATGTGCGGCAGCTCAAAGCGCCGCTGCAGGAACTTCGCCTGTGTCCCTTTGCCGGCGCCCGGCGGGCCAATCAAAATCAGTTGCACCACGCGGCCTCGCCCTGCCCTATCGGCGTCCTCGCAGCCGCCCGCCGCGCATGAATCCCTGGTAGCTGCGGGTCAGCATGTGGGTTTCCATCTGTGCCACGGTATCCAAGGCCACACCCACCACAATCATCAACGCCGTCCCACCGAAGAAGAACGGCACGTTCAACTGCTGCACCAACAACGTCGGCAGCACGCAGACGGCGGCCACGTAAAGGGCGCCTCCCAGCGTGATGCGAACTAACACGCGGTCGATATACTCGGCGGTGCGCGGACCCGGCCGAATGCCGGGAATGTAGCCCCCGAACTTCTTCATGTTCTCGGCGACGTCGCTGGTGTTGAAGGTTACCGCCGTATAGAAATAACAGAAGAAGATAATCAGCCCAACGTACAGCAGTTCGTAGGACCACCCCCCGGGGCGCATATACTCGGCCACCGTTTGCGCCCAGGGCGTTTCCAAGAAGCCGGCAATGGTGGCCGGGAAGACCAGCAGCGACGAGGCGAAGATCGGCGGGATCACCCCCGAGGTGTTCACCTTCAGCGGCAAGTGCGAACTCTGCCCGCCGTACATACGGCGGCCGACGACCCGCTTGGCGTACTGCACCGGGATCCGGCGCTGGCCGCGCTCGCAGATGATGATGAAGCCAACCACCGCGACCATGAAGGCCAGCAAGCCGATCAGCACGAATATGCTCAGCTCGCCTTCGCGTAAGAAGTCGTAGGTTGACGTCATGGCCGACGGCAGGGCGGCAACGATGCCGGCAAAGATGATCAGCGAAATCCCATTGCCGATGCCGCGCTCGGAGATCTGCTCGCCCAGCCACATGATGAAAGCCGTCCCCGAACTGAGCGTGATCATGGTCATCAGCCGGAAACTCCAACCCGCGGCGAACACCACCGGGCTGCCGGTTGGCGCCTGCGCACGTTCGAGGCCGACGCTGATGAAGAACCCCTGCACCAGCGCCAGGACCACGGTTCCGTAACGGGTATATTGGGTGATCTTGCGCCGGCCGGCCTCGCCCTCTTTGGAGAGAGCTTCGAGATGCGGCACCACCACGGTCAGCAGCTGCAAGATGATCGAGGCGCTGATGTAAGGCATGATCCCGAGCGCAAAGATCGAGAACTGCTCCAGCGCTCCGCCTGACATCAGATTGACGAAGCCGAACAGGGTGCTGCGCTGGGCCTCGAAGAACGCGGCCATCGCCGCCCCATCGATTCCCGGGGTCGGGATCGCGACTCCCAAGCGGTAGACCGCCAGCAGGCCGAACGAGAACAGCAGCCGCCGGCGCAGCTCGGGGATCTTGGAGGCGCTTTGAAAACCCTCAAGCACGGGTGATGACCTCCGCACGGCCGCCAGCCGCCTCGATGCTCGCCTTGGCGCTGCCGCTGAACTTGTGCGCGTGCACCGTCAGCGCTTTCGTCAACTGGCCCTCACCGAGGATCTTGACCGGCAGGCCCCGCCGCACGACCCGGCGCTGCGCCAGCTGGTCGGGATCAACGGTAGCCCCGCCCTCGAAGCGTTCTTCCAGCGTGGCCAAGTTGACGATGGCGAAGGACCGGCGGGTCGGGTTCTTGAACCCGTGCTTGGGCAGCCGGCGTTGCAGCGGCATCTGGCCGCCTTCATAACCCGGCGGGGTGTTGCCGCCCGAGCGCGCCCCGCGCCCCTTGTGTCCGCGGCATGAGGTCTTGCCATGGCCCGAGCCCGGCCCACGGCCCACGCGCTTGCGTTTCTTATTCGCGCCGCGGGCGGGGGTGAGATTGCTGAGGTTCATCTACGACTCCACCTCGATCAAGTGCAGCACCTTACGAATCAAGCCACGCACCTGGTCGCTTTCGCGCACGATGACGGTTCGACCCACGCGGGTCAAACCCAAGCCGCGCAAGCTATCGCGCTGCCGCGTGGTTTGGCCGATCGGGCTGCGCTTGAGAGTGACCTTGAGCATCCGCGTTTCGCCCATGGCTACCCTCTGATCTCCTCCAGCGTGCGGCCGCGAGCCGCCGCAATTTCTTCCGGTGCGCGCAGGGTTCGCAGCGCCTCCATGGTCGCCTTCACCATGTTGTGCGGATTATTCGAGCCGAGGCACTTGGTGAGCACGTTACGCACACCGGCCAACTCGACCACCGCGCGAACGCCGCCGCCAGCGATCACACCGGTGCCGTCGCCGGCCGGGCGCAACAGTACGTGGCCGGCGCCGAAGTGGCCCTGCACCTCGAACGGGATCGTTCCTCCCGCCAGCGGCACGGTGAGCAGACCCTTCTTGGCGTGTTCGATGCCCTTACGAATGGCCTCGGGCACTTCGTTGGCTTTGCCGAGGCCGTAGCCGACGTGGCCGTTGCCATCGCCCAGCACCACCAGGGCGCTGAAGCTGAAGCGGCGGCCGCCTTTGACGACCTTGGCGACGCGATTGATTTGCACCACCTTCTCTTTGAGTTCCAGACCGTGCGCCTCAATGCGCTCGCGTGCTCTGCCGAATGCCATGGTCGCTCCTTGCTCAGAACTTGAGACCCGCTTCACGGGCGGCTTCGGCGAGCACTTTCACGCGGCCGTGATAGAGAAAGCCGTTGCGGTCGAAGATCACCTCACGGATGGCCCGGTCCTGACAGAGGCCGGCGATCAACGCGCCGACCTGTTTGGCGGCGTCGCGGGTACCGGTCTTCTTCGTCTCGGCACGTAGCGCCGCAGACAGGGTCGAGGCCGCCACCAGGGTGCGCCCGGTCTCGTCGGAAATGACCTGGGCGTAGATATGCTTATTGCTGCGGAACACCGACAAGCGCGGCCGCTCGTCGGTTCCTCGCAGGCGCCGGCGCACGCGTTCTTGGCGGCGTTGGCGGGCAATCCGTTTTTCGTTTCCTACCATCGCGCTCCCCCGCTCGGTCTAGCTTCCACCTGCGGCGCCGGCAGCTTTACCGGCTTTGCGGCGAATCCGTTCTTGCGCGTACTTGATGCCTTTGCCCTTGTACGGTTCCGGCGGCCGCAGCGCCCGAATACCGGCGGCGACTTCGCCCAACAGATGCCGATCGGATGACTCCAGCGTGACCACCGTCTGCTTCTCGACCTTGACCTGCACCCCTGGCGGCAACTGATACACGATCGGATGCGAGTAGCCGAGACTGAGGTAGAGGGAATTGCCGCGAGCGTCCGCGCGGTAGCCGACGCCGACGATTTCGAGCGTGCGCGTGAAACCGCTGCTCACCCCGGCCACCATGTTGGCCAACAGCTTACGCGTCAACCCGTGCAGGGCGCGCGCTTCCCGCCCCTCGCCTGCGCGCGTCACTCGCAGGGTGGCGCCCTCGCGGGCGATGGCGATACCAGCCGGCAACGTGTGAACCAGCTTGCCCTTCGGGCCCTCGACGACCACTTCGTTGGCGCGGCTGCTTACCTGCACCCCGCTCGGTACGGCAATCGCTAATTTTCCGATCCGCGACATGGTGCTCCTACCAAACCGAACACATCAATTCACCGCCGAGGCCGCGCTTGGCGGCCTCGCGGTCGACTAAGATCCCGGCCGAGGTCGAGACAATGTTGATCCCGAATCCACCGCGCACCGACGGAATCGCGCGCGCGCCGACGTACTTGCGCAGGCTCGGCCGACTCACGCGCCGCAGGCCGCTGATCACCGGCCGATGCTGGGCGTCGTACTTCAGCGTGATGCGAAGCACTCGGTGCCCCTCGTGCTCCACCACGCTGTAGCCCTGGAGGTAGCCCTCTTGGAGGACGACCGCCAGAATTCGTTCTTTGACCCGCGACCACGGCACATCGACTTGCGTCTTGCGCGCCCGCATGGCGTTGCGTACGCGCGTCAACAGATCGGCAATCGGATCAGTCATACCCATGAGCGCACCTACCAGCTCGCCTTGGTCAGCCCGGGGATCAAGCCGCGCCGCGCCAGGTCACGCAGACAGATGCGGCACATTTGAAAGCGGCGATAGTACGCGCGCGGCCGGCCACACAACGGGCAACGGTTATACGCCCGCACTTTGAACTTGGCCGGGCGCTGCGATTTGATACGCAGGCAGGTTTTCGCCACACGATCCTCCTAGCTCCGAAATGGCATGCCAAGCGCCTTGAGCAGGGCTTTGCCCTCGGCGTCGCTGCGCGCGCTGGTGACGATGCACACCGTCATACCGCGGATTTTGTCGACCTTGTCGAGATTGATCTCGGGGAAGATGATCTGCTCGCGCACGCCCAGGGCATAATTGCCGCGGCCATCGAAGGCTTTATCCGAGACCCCGCGAAAGTCGCGCACCCGCGGCAGCGCTACGCTGACCAGCCGATCGAAGAACTCGTACATGCGCTCGCCGCGCAGCGTCACCATGCAGCCGATCGGCTGGTTCTCGCGCAGCTTGAAGTTGGCGATGGCGCGGCGGGACTTGGTTACCACCGGCTTCTGCCCACTGATGGCGGTCAATTCTTCGACCGCCGCATCCAAGATCTTCACGTTTTGCAGGGCTTCACCCAACCCCATGTTGATGATGATCTTCTGCAAGCGCGGCACCTGCCAAACGTTGCGGCAGCCGAGATCCTTGGCCAGCGCGGGCAGCACCTCGCGATGATAGCGCTCTTTGAGTCGTGACGGCACGGCAGATTACCTATCCAGTTGTTCGCCGCAGCGACGGCAGACCCGTACGCTGCGGCCGTCGTGCAGCTGCTTCTTGCCCATGCGCACCGGGGCGCTGCATTTATCGCACATTATCATCACGTTCGAGAGCTGCAGCGGGGCTTCCTTGTCGACGATCCCGTGCGGGCTCTGCGGGCCGCGGGCACGGCTGTGGCGCTTGACCATATTGAGCCGCTCGATCAGCACGCGATTGCGCTCGGGCAACACGCGCAACACCTTACCGCTCTTGCCGCGGTCCTTGCCGGCAATGATCATGATGGTGTCGTTCTTTCGGATCTGCGCACGCATAGCCACGCCTCACAGCACCTCGGGAGCCAGCGAGAGGATCTTCATGAAGCGCTTGGCGCGGAGCTCGCGGGCAACCGGTCCGAAGATGCGGGTGCCAACCGGCTCGCGCTGATTGTCGATCAGCACGGCCGAGTTCGAGTCGAACTTGATGTACGAGCCATCGGGCCGGCCGACCTCTTTCGCGGTGCGGACAATTACCGCCTTCATCACGTCGCCCTTCTTGACCTTGGCGTTGGGGATCGCTTCTTTCACCGACACGACGATGATATCGCCGAGCGAGGCGTACCGGCGGCGGCTACCACCCAACACCTTGATGCACAGGACTTTACGGGCGCCGGAATTATCGGCCACGTCGAGCACTGTCTCTGCTTGCACCATTTCAGACCACCCTGTTGGACGTCCGGCACGCCGCCGAGTCTCCTCAGACTGCCTTTTCCAGAATCGCGCGTACGGCCCAGCGCTTGTCGCGGCTGAGCGGGCGGGTCTCGGCGATCAGCACCCGATCACCCACCCCGCACTGATTCTGCTCATCATGCGCCTTGTACTGTTTTTGCCGGCGCAAATACTTCTTGTACTTCGGGTGGCGCACCAGGCGTTCGACGGCGACGACGACGGTCTTATCCATCTTGTCGCTCACCACCACCCCTTGGCGGACCTTGGCTTTACCCCGCGCTTGTTCCATTAGCGTTTGATTCCCTTAGCGCGCTCGCGCTGGATGGTCAGTATGCGCGCGATATCGCGCCGGTGTTTCAGCAACTGCGCCGGGCTTTCGAGTCGGTTTGTCCCCCGCCGCAAGCGCAGGTGAAACAGGCCCTCGCGCAACTCGTGCAGCTTGCCGGCGAGTTCCTGTTCGCTCATATCGCGCAATTCCCTAACCTGCATGGCCCGCTCCGACTCGGCTGCGCACTTGCGTCGCGACCGAGAGTTTATGCGCCGCCAAACGAAAGGCTTCGCGCGCCACCGCGTCGGTCACCCCTTCCATCTCGAACAGGATGCGGCCCGGTTTCACCACGGCCACCCAGATTTCCGGTGCGCCCTTGCCCTTTCCCATCCTGGTCTCCGCCGGTTTCTTAGTCAGCGGCTTGTCGGGGAATACGCGGATCCACACCCGCCCACCGCGCTTGATGTGGCGGGTGAGCGCGACGCGGGCCGCTTCCAGCTCGCGGGCGGAGACCCAGCCCCGGTCGGTGGCCTGCAAGCCGTAGTCGCCGAACGCCAGCGTGCTGCCGCGGTACGCGCTACCGCCACGGCGGCCTTTCTGGTGCTTGCGGTGCTTGACCTTCTTGGGTGCCAACATGGTGAAATCCTACGCCTCGCCTCGCTCACAAGCCCATGGCGGTTCGCTGCTGCTCTTCCTCGCGCGTGAGCACTTCGCCGCGGAAGATCCAGCAGCGCACGCCGATGACGCCGTAGGTGGTTTTCGCCAACGCCAGGCCATAACTGATGTCCGCGCGCAGCGTGTGCAGCGGCACGCGGCCTTCGCGGTACCACTCGGTGCGGGCGATTTCGGCGCCGCCGAGTCGGCCGGCGCACTGGACTCGAATGCCCTGAGCCCCCATACGCATGGCCCGACCGACGGCTTCTTTCATCGCTCGGCGGAAGGCGACGCGGCGCTCGAGCTGGAGCGCGACGTTCTCGGCCACCAGCTGTGCATCCACGTCTGGCCGGCGCACCTCGTGGATATTGATGAAAGCTTCCTTATTGGTGAGCTTGGCCAGTTCGACCTTGAGCTTCTCGATCTCGGCTCCCTTCTTGCCGATCACGATACCGGGCCGGGCAGTGTAGATGTTGATCTTGGCCTTGTTGGCCGCCCGCTCGATCTCCACCTTCGAGATACCGGCGTGATACAGGCGGTCCTTCAGAAACTGGCGCACGCGCAGGTCTTCGCGCAACAGCGGCGCGTAGTCGCGGCGGGCGAACCATTTCGAGTCCCACTGCTCGATCACTCCGAGGCGAAAGCCCTTCGGATGTACTTTCTGTCCCATCTGGCTCCTTAGGCGTGCTCGTCTACCACAATCATGATGTGGCTGGTTCGCTTACGGATCGGCGTGGCTCGTCCTTGCGCCCGCTGGGTCGAGCGTTTCCACGTCGACCCGGCCCCAACGCTGATGTGTTTCACGTACAGCCGGTCAACATCTACGCTCTGCGTATTCTCGGCGTTAGCGACCGCCGATTTCAAGGTCTTGGCCACCATGCGCGCGCCCTTCTTCGGCACGAACTCGAGGATATTGAGCGCTTCGCCCACGTTCTTCCCGCGGATCAGATCCACCACCAGGCGGGCCTTCTGCGGGGCGATACGGAGATGGCGGCTCACTGCGCGACTTTCCATCTGCTATCCCTTGGCCGCCGGTGGCGGCCCCGCTGCTGGTTTGACTTCCGCCTTGCGGTCGCCCGAGTGTCCGTGGAAAGTGCGGGTCGGGGAAAATTCACCGAGCTTGTGGCCAACCATGTTTTCGGTGACGAAGATCGGGATGAACTTGCGCCCGTTATGCACCGCGAAGGTTTGGCCGATCATGTCGGGAATGATGGTCGAGCGCCGCGACCAGGTCTTGATCACCCGCTTTTCGCGGCTGGCGCTCAGGGCCTCCACCTTCTTGAGCAGGTGCTTGTCAATGAACGGACCCTTTTTGATCGACCGTGCCACGTCCGTCTCTCCTACTTGCCGCGCCGCTTAACGATGAAACGATCGGTTCGCGGATTATGGCGAGTCTTGTAACCTTTTGCGGGCTGGCCCCAAGGCGACTGCGGGTGATTGCCCTTCGAGCGTCCCTCGCCGCCGCCGTGCGGGTGGTCCACCGGGTTCATCGCCACCCCGCGCACGCGCGAGCGCCGCCCCAGCCAGCGCGAGCGACCCGCCTTACCGATGGAGATGTTCTCGTGGTCGAGGTTCCCGACCTGCCCGATCGTCGCGCGGCAGACCAGCTGCACTCGGCGCAACTCACCGGAGGGCAGCTTGAGCAGTGCCATGTCGCCCTCTTTGGCCATTAGCTGCACGGCAGAGCCGGCGCTGCGCGCGAGTTGCCCGCCCTTGCCCGGCTTCATCTCGACGTTGTGGACCATGGTACCGAGCGGAATCTGCTTCAGCGGCAGCGCATTGCCGGGCTTGATATCGGCGCCATCGCCGGCAACGACACTATCGCCAACCCGCAGTCCGACCGGAGCCAGGATGTAGCGCTTCTCGCCGTCGCTGTAATGCAACAGCGCCAGGCGTGCCGAGCGATTGGGATCGTATTCGATCGCCGCCACGCGGGCCACGACTTGATCCTTGTTGCGGCGAAAGTCGACGACTCGGTAGCGCTGCTTGTGGCCGCCGCCGCGGTGACGGCTGGTCATGCGGCCGAGCGCGTTGCGTCCGCCGCTGCGTTTGCGCGGCTCGAGCAAGCTGCGTTCGGGGGTGGACTTAGTGATTTCCGAGAAGTCGGCGGCGCTCTGGAAGCGCCGGCCGGCCGACGTCGGATTGTATTCGCGCGTTGCCATAGTCTACACGGCCTCGAAGAAGTCGATGCGCTGGCCCTCGGCCAAGGTGACGTAAGCCTTCTTCCATGCCGGCCGCTGGCCGCGGCTCTTGCCGACGCGGCGCATCTTGCCGAGGTAATTCATGGTTCGCACCTTCTCGACCTTGACCTTGAACAAGCCCTCCACCGCATGGCGAATTTCGGTCTTGTTGGCTTGGGCGCGCACTTTGAAAAGGACCTGATTGCCCAGCTGGTTTACCAGCGTACCCTTCTCGGTGATCAGGGGTGAAGCCAGCACGCGAAAGACATCCTTCATCTCGGCGCCCTCCTCAGCCCACGCGCGCCGCCAGCGCGGCCACTGTCTGCGGCGTTACGATCACGTGCTCGTAGCGAAGCAGGTCGTACACATTCGCGCCCTCAACACGCAGCACCTTCACCTTCGGCAGGTTGCGTGCGGCGCGCTCGATCGTATCGTCTTTCGCCGGCAAGATGATCAGGCCGCTCACCACCTTGAGGTCAGCGAGCAGCTTGACCACGAATTTGGTCTTGGCGGCTTCCAGTTCGATCTTATCGAGCACCAGCAGCTTGCCTTCGCGCGCTTTCAAGGCCAGGGCCGAGGCCAGCGCCGCCTTACGCGCGCTGGCGGGCATGCGATAGCTGTAGTCACGCGGCTGTGGGCCGAACACGCTCGCGCCGCCAGCCCAGATCGGAGATCGGCTGCTGCCCGCGCGCGCCCGGCCGGTGCCCTTTTGGCGCCATGGCTTCTTACCGCCGCCGCGGACAAAGGCGCGCGTCTTGGTTGCAGCGGTGCCGGCACGGCGGTTGGCAAGCTGCATCTTGACGGCCTCGTACAACAGGTGGCGTCGCACCGGCTGGCCAAAGACCACTGCCGGCAGCTCGACCTGGCCAACCGCCTCGTTGCGCTGCGAGTACAGGGCGACGCTCATGGGCTCAGCCATTGCGCACCCCCTTTTCGACCCGCTTCACCGCCGGCCGCACCAGCACGATCCCGCTGCGTGCGCCGGCCACGGCGCCACGGATCAGGATGACGTTCTCCTCTGCGCGAACGGCGACGACCTCCAGGTTCTGTGTGGTCACTCGATCGTCGCCCAATTGACCAGCCATCCGCTTGCCCTTGAACACCCGCCCAGGAAACGAGCGGTTACCGATCGAACCGCCGTGGCGGAAGTACTCGTGGGTTCCGTGGCTCCCGGGGAAGCCGGAAAAATTGTGCCGCTTGATGACGCCGCTGAAGCCGCGCCCCTTCGAGGTGCCGGTGACATCGACTCGATCGCCGGCCTTGAATAGTGCGGCCACCGTCAGGTCTTGCCCGACCGTGAAGGCACTGTCGCCGTCCACCCGGAACTCGCGTAACACCTCGAAGACGCCCTTGGCCGCCTTGCCGCAATGCGTTCTGAAGGCCTTGCTGACACGCTCTGGCTTGCGCGCGCCAAAACCAAGCTGGACCGCCGCGTAGCCGTCGGTGGGAGCGGTTTTCACCTGCACCACCGTACACGGACCCGTCTCAATCACGGTGACTGGGATCAGCTCACCTTGCGGGCTGTAGACTTGCGTCATGCCCAACTTTCTACCGATCAGACCGAGAGCCATTGTCGCTTCGTCACATGTGGCGTTACTGGAGCTTGATCTCAACGTCCACACCCGCCGCCAGATCGAGTTTGCCCAAGGCATCGATCGTCTGCTGGGTGGGCTCCAAGATATCAATTAACCGTTTGTGTGTACGGATTTCAAACTGCTCGCGGGACTTCTTGTCGACGTGCGGAGAGCGGTTGACGGTGAAGCGCTCGATGCGCGTCGGCAGCGGGATCGGACCCGCCACGCGGCCGCCGGTGCGCCGTACCGTCTCGACGATCTCCTTCACCGACTGATCGAGCAAGCGGTGGTCGTAGGCCTTCAGGCGTATGCGGATCTTCTCGTTCACGTGCGTGGCTCCCGCTTGCTGCTTCCTCACTGCTGGGCGTGGGTGTTAGGCGATGATCTTGGTGACGACACCAGCACCGACGGTGCGGCCGCCTTCGCGGATGGCAAAGCGCAGCCCTTCGTCCATCGCAATCGGCGTGATCAGCTCGATGGCCAGCTTGACGTTGTCCCCGGGCATCACCATCTCCGTCCCCGCAGGCAACGTCGCCACC
>JACQVA010000031.1 GCA_016210005.1 Deltaproteobacteria bacterium
CATTCTGAGGCCAAGCGCAGTATGAGCTAGCGCACAGCCCAGCGGGCCTGTCCAACAAGCGGATCGAGCCGAGCTGGGTTTGGGCGCCAGTGCATGCGATGAACCTCCACGTATCCCCAGCCGGCTCATCCGCACTACGTTCGGCTCGTTGACCAGGGGAGTTCTCGCAGGAATCTTATTTGGCTGTTGATCGACACGCGCTTGGCGCGCCTCGACGAGATACCAAATGGGAAAAACTCGGCGGAAGACACGCACGACGCAGGTGGCGACAATCGTAGATCCAGCGCGCATACTGCTTGCGGCTGAACGGATCTGGAAGGGTAACGAGCTCATCGCGAAGCAAATGAATCAAGTCGGCGATGTGACCTTGGCCGAACCCTTAGTGGTTACTGGCGCGCTCGCCCTGGAGTTGTATTTCAAATGCCTCTACGCCATTGAACACAATGGAAGGACGATTCGAGGTCACGATCTCTACGTGCTCTTTTCCAATCTTAGCCAGGAAAGCCGTGCCGCCATCAAGGACGAGTACGATCGTCTCCTCCCGCAGAACCCCACGCGGGCTGTACTTCGTCGCGCGTTTGAGAAGCAAGTCGGAACCCCTCCCGACGAAGCGATTGAGTCAGTGCTGAGGGGCGCCGCGAACGCTTTTGAACTCTGGCGTTATCCTTTCGAGGGCGTACTCTCATCCTTCACCGGGTGCTTGGAGATCCGCGATGCCAGCAGACTGCGAATCATCCAACTGAAGCCTGAATATGCTGCAGTCCGTGATTCGCGGTCTCCGTGGAAAAAGATCGGCGAGGAGCCACTTCCGCTGACGTTCAAACGCGCGACCATTATCAGCCCGGAGCCTGGACCGAAGGGCTGCCCGGTGGAGGAGGGAGAAGAGTAAGACTCACGGCGCGCAGTTGAGAAGGGGGCTAGCTACAATGAAGCAATTTTACATCCGAATCGGCACAGAGCAGGAAAAGGGACCGTTCACCATGGACCAGCTTCGGTCGATGTGGGAGAATGGTGCGATTACGGCCGATGCTCTGTATCGTCCGTCTGACGCAACGGAATGGCGGCAACTTGCCGCCGAATTCGTACAACAGGCCCCCATGCCGCAACGGAACGAGAAACGTCCGAGGAGGACGTCGTCGCCGTTATTTCTGATCGTCGCGCTCTTGACGATCATCGTGTTGTTCGTCGGCAGCTTTCACTTTGTCACGGGGAGCAGTCTGCCGGGGCCACAACTAATGCGTCGCGATTCCTTCGGGTTGAGCGAGTTTTTCGTCGATGTTGACGCTATTACCGGAATGCCCTGGCTTGCGGCCAAGGCGCGGTTTCCACTTGGGTGTCGCCTTCTGCAGCGAGAGGGCATTCTCGAGTCGGATACGGCGTTCAACCAACGTGTCCAGGAAGAGACAAGGAGGGAGTTCGATAGGACTATGCGAGAGGCAGAGCGAGAGACCCAGAGACTTCTGCGGGACGCCCAACGGTACGCGGATGACTATTAGAGGGGTGGCGTGCCGCCCTTCGTTGGGTTGGTCGGGTGGCGAAGCCGAACCAAGGCGTGGAGCCGACGCGCGGAGAGACGCGCGCGGCTCACGCTGAGCGTTCGGCCCCTCCTTGAGGAGTTGCGTGGACCGGAACTGACGAACGATGACCTACTACCTCGATCTCTTCTCCCCTGAAACGTACGAGGCGTTCGGACGGTCGGACCGGTCGATCTCCGGCTTTCGGCCGCGCCAGCGAAATGTGGCAGGGCGGGTGCAACCGGGCGACAAGCTCGTTTGCTACATGACGAGGCTCTCGCGATGGTTTGGCCTGCTGGAGGTCTTGGAAGGTCCATTCTCGGACAGGACACCAATCTTCGTCCCCGAAAACGATCCTTTCACTGTCCGATTCCGAGTGCGTCCGGTTGTGTGGCTCCCCGTCGACCGGGCAATTCCGATTCACGACGACCGGATCTGGTCTTCCCTCTCGTTCACGAAGGATCTCCCGAAGAACTCCATCGCATGGACGGGGCGCGTTCGCGGCAGTCTTGCGCGCTTGAGTGAAGCCGATGGTGCCATCCTGGAGGCGGCACTGCACGCACAAGTCGGTGGGGAGCAGCTGTATCCCGTCGATGAAGACGAATATCGAAAACTCTCGGCGCATCGCGTCAGGCGAGCGGACCGTGATGTGACGGTCACGGTGCCTGAGGACGCGGAGGCCGCTGGCGGTGATGAGGCGGTCCCGACAGCTGAAGTCAGGGAATCCGTTTGCATCCAGGCTCTGCTTGCCGATATCGGCTCTCGGATGGGTATGCAGATCTGGATCCCGAGAGCGGACCGCGATGCCGTCTCGGCGCAATGGCGCGGCGACCACCCGGCAGCGCTCGATCGCCTGCCACTCAACTACGACGATACGACGCTCCGCACGATCGAGCAGATCGACGTGCTGTGGCTGAAGGGACGATCGATCCGTCGAGCATTCGAGGTCGAGCACACGACCTCTGTCTACTCGGGCATCCTCAGAATGGCGGACCTGCTGGCCTTGCAGCCGAACATGGATATTCGTCTGCATATCGTTGCCCCGCCGCAGCGCCGGCAAAAGGTATTCCAGGAGATCCGCCGGCCGGTGTTTTCTCTCCTTGATCGTGGACCGCTCTCAGAGAATTGCACCTTCATCTCGTACGACAGCATAAGGGAACTCGCGGCCCAGCAGCACCTATCGCATCTCTCCGACACCGTGCTTGAGGAATACGAGGAGGACGCTGAAGACTGATAGGCTACCCAACGAGAGCAGGCGGCAGCGGTCCCGTTTGCCGCTGGAACCGCTGCGGCGTAGAGTGCGGCAGTGAAGGTCTACCTGGACATGTGCAGCATCCAGCGCCCGCTCGACTCCCAGGATGACGTCCGGGTGGCGACCGAGGCACAGGCGGTGCTCGGGGTCCTGCGATTGTGCGAATCCGGACAGGTAACGCTCGTCGCGTCTGGCGCCCTCCTGTTCGAGCTGGAGAAGAACCCGCATCCTGTCCGCAAGGACTACGCCGAGGCGGTCCTATCGAGGGCGGGGGTATTCACCGCAACAGATCAGCGCGTCGAAGCCCGCGCGCGTCGGTTCGAGGTAAGCGGGATGAAGCCGCTCGATGCATTGCACCTGGCGTCCGCCGTCGAAGCGGATGCGGATTTCTTCTGCACCTGTGATGATCGGCTGCTGAAGCGGGCTCGCGCAGTGCAGACGGGGCGGACACGAGTCGTGTCGCCACTCGACCTAGTGACGGAGGTATCAACATGAACGTCGCGGCCACACCGTTGGCGGAGACCACACACAAGGCGATCGCGGTGCTCTCTAAGGAGTTGGGAATTGTGGAAACCGTGCGCTTCCTGACCCAGTTCAGCACAGGCTTCGGGGACTACACGCGCGAACGAGGTGTCATCCTCCGCGGCGTCACCATGGACGAAATTCTGTCCGAGATCAGGCGCGCACACCGAGGGAGGCCGAACAAGCGCATCCAGCCGACGCGCCAGAAGCGTGCGCGCGGCTGATGCGCAGGGCGTACGTTGAACTAAACCGCTGCGCGGTGGTGTCTACTTTCGCGTCTGCCTGCTGATTTCATAGCGCTGTTTTTGTTCGTGACCCGCACTGCCTGAGGGGACAGACTGATCTCCATCACACGCGGCGATGGTGGCCGGCCCGG
>JACQVA010000032.1 GCA_016210005.1 Deltaproteobacteria bacterium
CGGCCATGGCCCTCGGCCTGACAGTACACAGTACTGTCAGACTGGTGAGGATTTGCCCGGTCGGCTGCACGTTACCCACGGATTTGTCGCACACCCCCCGCCCGTCAGGGCCGCAATCCGCCATTGACAGGACATAAGGACATCGTTATACGTGCATCTCGATAACGCACCGGAGGAGGGCGCAAGCATGGCCACGCAAATCGTCACGCAGCTGAAACCGGACTTCCACGTCGCCGATCTCGGCTTGGCCGGCTGGGGCCGCAAGGAGATCGCCATCGCCGAGACCGAAATGCCGGGCCTGATGGCTTTGCGCGAGGAGTACGCCGCGCAGCAGCCGCTCAAGGGCGCGCGCATTGCCGGCTCGCTCCACATGACCATCCAGACCGCGGTGCTGATCGAGACACTGGCGGCGCTCGGCGCCGGCGTGCGCTGGGCCTCGTGCAACATCTTCTCCACCCAGGACCACGCCGCGGCGGCAATCGCCGATCGCGGCATTCCGGTGTTCGCTTACAAGGGCGAGAGCCTGGAAGAGTACTGGGCCTTTACCCACCGCATCCTGGAATGGAGCGACGGCGCTACGCCCAACATGATCCTCGATGACGGCGGCGATGCCACACTGCTGGTGATCCTGGGGGCCAAGGCGGAGCACAATCCCGCCGTCCTCGATAATCCTCACAGCGAGGAGGAGCAGGTCTTGTTCGGCTCGATCCGCCGCCGGCTCGCTACCCAGCCGGGCTGGTACTCGAAGATCCTGAAGAACATCCGCGGCGTCACCGAGGAGACCACCACCGGCGTGCACCGGCTCTACCGCATGGAGAAGGACGGCGAGCTGCCGTTCCCCGCCATCAACGTCAATGACTCGGTCACCAAGAGCAAGTTCGACAATCTCTATGGCTGCCGCGAATCGCTGGTGGACGGCATCAAGCGGGCCACCGACGTGATGATCGCCGGCAAGATCGCGGTGGTGTGCGGCTACGGCGATGTCGGCAAGGGCTGCGCGCAGTCCCTGCGCGGCCTCGGCGCCACGGTCTGGGTCACTGAGATCGATCCGATCTGCGCGCTGCAAGCGGCGATGGAAGGCTACCGCGTGGTGACGATGGACGAGGCCGCCGCCGCCGGCGACATCTTCGTGACCGCCACCGGCAATTGCCGCGTGATCAGTCACGACCACATGGCCCGGATGAAAAATCAGGCCATCGTTTGCAACATCGGCCACTTCGACAGCGAGATCGATGTCGCCAGCCTTAAGCAATACCGCTGGGAGAACATCAAGCCCCAGGTGGATCACGTGATCTTCCCCGACGACAAGCGCATCATCTTGCTGGCCGAAGGGCGGCTGGTGAACCTCGGCTGCGCCACCGGTCACCCCAGCTTCGTGATGTCCAATTCCTTCACCAACCAGGTGCTGGCGCAGATGGAGCTGTGGCAGCACTCGGGCAAGTACGAGAAGAAGGTCTACGTGCTCCCCAAGCAGCTCGATGAGCAAGTGGCGCGTCTGCACCTGAAACGGATCGGGGCCACCCTGACCCGGCTCAGCGCGGAGCAGGCGGGCTACCTCGGCATCGATCCGCAAGGACCGTACAAGCCCGAGCACTATCGTTACTGAGTCCTGGCGCAACCCGGGGCGGTATGGATGCGCTGCTGGCCGGGCTCAAGGCGGCGGCCGAGCCGACGCGCTTGCGGCTGCTGGCGCTGCTGGCGCGGGGCGAGCTGACGGTGAGCGAGTTGACGCGGGTGCTGCACCAGAGCCAGCCCCGAGTGAGCCGCCACCTCAAGTTGTTATGTGACGCCGGCCTACTCGACCGCTTCCCCGAGGGCTCGTGGGTCTTCTACCGTCTGGCGGAGGAGGGTGAGAGCGCGTACCTGACACGCACGCTGTTGGGCTTGCTGCCCGCAGACGACCCCAAGATCGCGCGGGATCTGGCACAGCTCGACAAGGTGCGGCACGAGCGCAGCGCCCGCGCCGCCGCCTACTTCCGCGACAATGCCGCCTGTTGGGACCGCATCCGCGGCCTCTACGTCGGTGAGGCCGCGGTCGAACGCGCCATGCTGGAGGCCGCCGGCAGCGGCGAACTCGGCGAGCTGGTCGACCTCGGCACCGGTACCGGCCGGGTGCTCGAAGTGTTCGCCGCGCGAGTGCGCCGCGGCATCGGTATCGACCAGAGTCACGAGATGCTCACGATCGCGCGCGCCAAGCTCGACGCCCGCGGCATCACCAACTGCCAGGTGCGCAGCGGCAGCGTCTACAACGCGCCGTTGCCTTCGGCCTCGGCCGACCTGGTCACCATCCATCACGTGCTGCACTTCCTCGACAACCCGGCGGCGGCGTTGAAAGAAGCGGCGCGCTTGCTGCGGCCCGGCGGCCGCTTGCTGTTGGTCGACTTCGCCCCGCACAACCTGGAGTTCCTGCGCACCGAGCACGCCCACCGCCGCCTGGGCTTCGCCGACCAGCAGATGACCCGTTGGTGCAAGGCCGCCGGCCTGGGCGGCCTGAGCGTCCGCCATCTCGAAGCGGCCGGCAGCCACGGCCACGACACGCTGACCGTGTCGCTCTGGACCGCCACGCGCCCGTCATCGGCCCGCAGCGCCGCAGCGCTTGCACGCCTTGGTTCGCCGGCCGCGTGATGCTAGACGGCTGATCTTCCACGCACGCCGGCCGCCGCTCGACCAGGCCGGTGCGCGTCAAGCGGCGGAGGTGACGCAATGAGCGGCCAGCGGGAACAGTGGGATGCGATCGTGATCGGCTCGGGCCTGGGTGGGCTCGCCTGTGCCGCCTATCTGTGCGCGGCGGGCAAGCGCACACTGGTGCTCGAAGCCCACTACGTTGCCGGGGGCAATTCGCAGACCTTTCGCCGCCGCTACCACGGGCGGCAGTACGAATTCGACGTCGGCGTCCACTACATCGGTGAATGCGGCCCAGAAGGCTCGATCACCCGCGTCCTGCGCGGCCTCGGCTTGGCCGAGCGCGTCGCCTTTCGCCCGCTCGATGTCGATGGCTACACCACGCTGATCTTCCCCGACTTCCAATTTCGCATCCCGGTCGGTTGGGATCGCTACCGCGCCCGCTTGCTGGAGACCTTTCCCCGCGAGGCGGAACCTTTGGGCAAGGTGATCGACATCTTTCGCCAGGTGTCCGACAGCGGCCGCCGGCTCTTGGGCGGGGAGACGTCGATGGCCGAGGTCGCCGTGTCGAGCCCGGAGCTGATGAACTGGGGTTTGCGCCCGGTTACCGACCTCTTCGATGAATACAAGCTCTCGCTGCCAGCGCGCGCGGTCTTGCTCGGCGAACAAGGCGACTACGCGGTGCGGCCGTCGCGGACGCCGACGGTGCTGGCCGCCGGCTTGACCGACCACTACATGCGCGGTGCCTTCTATCCCGCCGGCGGCGGACAAGTAATCGCCGCCCGGCTGGTCGAAGCCATTCGGGCCTACGGCGGTGAGGTGCGCACCCGCGCGCGGGTCGGACAAGTGCGTGTCGAAAACGGCCGGGTCGCCGGAGTTACCTTGGCCAAGACCGGCGCCGAGATCGATGCGTCGATCGTGGTCTCGAATGCCGACCTCAAGCGCACGGTGCTGCAGCTGGTCGGCGCGCAGCACTTCTCGCCGGAGATCGTCGAGCGCGTCAACGCCTTCCGCATGTCGTTGCCGCTGTTCGTGGTCTATCTCGGCTTGAACACCGACCTTGCCGCCCAGGGGCTGCGTAACACCAACTATCTGCTCTGGGGCAGCTACGACATCGAGCACATCTACGAGGTGCTCGAAAGCGGCCGCATGCCTGACGAAGACTTCGCCTACGTCACCGTGGCCTCGTTGAAGGACCCTGGCAACCCGCGCCTGGCGCCGCCCGGATACAGTAACGTGCAGATCATGACGCTGGTGCCGAGCGATTACGCGCTCTGGGGCGTCAGCACCGGCCCGGCCGCCGGCGGCTCTTACCACCGCGAGGCGGAATACCGGCGGCGCAAGCACGCGCTGTCCGAGCGGCTGCTCAACACCGCCGAACGAATCGTGCCCGGCCTGCGCGCACACATCGATTGGCGCGAGGCGGCCACGCCGGTGACGCAGGAGCGCTTCACCCTCTCGACCGGCGGCACCTCGTACGGGATCGAGTTCGCCACCGACCAAATGGGGCCGATGCGCCTCGGGCCGGAGACGGAGATAGCCGGGCTTTATCTCGCCGGCGCCAGCACCCCCTCCGGGCACGGCATCGGCCAAGTGCTGCGCGGCGGCGTGCTGACCGCAGCGAGCATCTTGCAGACCAACCTGATGCGCCGTGTGGCCGCGGGCGAAGTGCTCGGTGATCCCGACCGCCTACCCGAACTACGCGGCGATTGGGATCCCTGGCGCGAGAGCCACTAAACGCTCGGCCAGAGCGTCATTGTTTTGCGCATTCGGCCCGTATTGCTACTTCTCGTAGCACCCGAGCGCGCTTGCAACTCCCTAAGCGGGCGTAGCCAAGCCTGATCTGCATCGGCATGTCGCCTGCTGTATGTGCAGGGGCGGCTGCCTATGAGAGGCCGCCAGCGGTTCTCATGCGCTTCATTACACCACGCCCAGCAGCCCTGCGTTCGCAGCGGCTGGACCAGAAAATGCTCCTGCCCGTGTCCGCCGAGACTCGCAAGGCGACGATCGAGAAGAGCCGTTCTCTCCTCGTCGAGCGCCTGCGGGTGGGGATGTGGATCATGATCCTCGGCAACGCTCTGTTCGCTGTCGAGCGGCTCATCCACGTCGGCTTCCGGTTCCAGATCTTGTATCTGCAGATGCTCGATCTTGTGGGCGTCTGTGCAGTTGGGCTCTGGGTGCTGCACTATCGCCAATATCGCGAGCACGCCGTTTTGATCGCTCGGCTGGTTGTCATCCTCTGCGCCATCCAGGCCAGTGGCTCGGCAATTGTGGACCACGACCTATCGACCGTGCCGTTTGCCTACGTGCTCATCGGCGTGGGCGCAGCGGCACTGCTGCCCTGGGGGGTACGCTCGCAGCTGCTGCTGGTGGTGATCTCGATCTGCGCCTTCTTGTGGGCCGTCTTCACTCTGAACGGCAGTCTCACCCTCATCGGGGTGCAATCGGTAACCGCCATGCAGGTCGTCCTTGCGCTCATCGCCTCGATAGCAGTGGCCTACCAGTTCGAGCGCCACCGCGCCCAGATCGACGAGCGCACCATCGAGTTACACGGCTACGCCGAGGTGGTCGAGAATGCCAACGACCTCATCCAGTGCGTCCTGCCCGACGGCGCGCTGGCGTATGTTAACCGAGCCTGGCGTGAAGCGCTGGGTTACGGCACTGGCGAGCTTCCCGCCTTGTCGTTCGGCGACATCCTGCACCCCGGCAGTCGCGCCGCCAGCCTCGACTTGTTCCGCCGCGTCATGGCGGGCGAGAAGATCGGCGCGGTGCGCGCCGCTTTTGTCACCAAGAGCGGCGCCACCATCATGGTCGAAGGCAGCGCCGACTGCGCCTTCGAGCGCGGCAAACCGGTCGCCGTGCGCTGGCTGTTCCGCGATGTCACCCAGCGCGTACGCGCCGAGGTGGAGTTGCAAAACGCGAAAGCGACAGCCGAGATGGCCAACCGCGCCAAGAGCGAGTTCCTCGCCAACATGAGCCACGAAATCCGCACCCCGATGAACGGCATCATCGGTATGACCGAACTGACTCTCAACACCGACCTCTCCGGCGAGCAGCGCGAGTACCTCGACATGGTCAAGTCCTCGGCCGATTCGTTGCTGACGGTGATCAACGACGTGCTCGACTTCTCCAAGGTGGAAGCCGGGAAGTTGACCTTGGAGGAAGAGACCTTCACCCTGCGCGACAGCGTCGGCGATACCTTGAAGACGCTGGCGGTGCGGGCGGCAGCCAAAGGGCTCGAGCTCGCCTGCTACATCGGCTCCGAAGTGCCGGACGCGCTGGTGGGCGACGCCGGGCGGCTGCGCCAGGTATTGGTCAATCTTCTCGGCAACGCCATCAAGTTCACCGCCCGCGGTGAGGTGGTGGTTGAAGTCGAGAGTGAAGAGCTGGCCGCCGGCCCGCAATCCCAGGTGCTGCTCCATTTCACCGTTCGTGACACCGGTATCGGCATACCGGCGGCCAAGCTCGAAGCGATCTTCCACCCGTTCGAGCAGGCGGACGGCTCGATGACGCGCAGGTTCGGCGGTACCGGCTTAGGCCTGTCGATATCAGCTCGGCTGGTCGTGCTCATGGGCGGGCGCATCTGGGCCGAGAGCGAAGTCGGTGCCGGTAGCACGTTCCACTTCACCGTTTGGTGCGGCCTGGCGGGCGAAGCCCCCGCACCGGCGACAGTGGCTCCGCCGGCTATCTTGCGCGGACTGCCCGTGCTGGTCGTCGACGACCATGCCATCAATCGCCGCATCCTGTACGAGATGCTCGGCCGGTGGCACATGCGTCCGACGCTGACCGACCGCGGCATCACGGCGCTGGCGGAACTCAAGCGCGCGGTCCGGCTCGGACAACCCTTTCCGCTGGTGTTGCTCGACGCGCAGATGCCGGAGATGGACGGCTTCCAGGTGGCCGAGCAGATCAAGGCGGACCCCGAACTCACCGGCGCCACCATTATGATGCTATCGTCAGCCGACTTGGCGGGCGACGCCGCGCGCTGCCGCGCTCTGGGGGTGGCAGCCTACCTGACCAAGCCCATCAAGCAGACGGAGTTGTTGGAAACCATCCTGCTCGTACTCGGAGCACCGGCGGCACTGGCATTGCCGCATCCGCAGGCCGACCACTCTCACCACGAGCCGCCGCTGCGCATACTGCTGGCCGAAGACAATATCGTGAACCAGAAACTCGTCGTCCGCCTGTTGGAAAAACGTGGACACACGGTGGTCGTGGCCAACGATGGCCGTGAGGCGCTGTCGGCTTTGGGCGACGCCCACTTCGACTTGGTGTTGATGGACGTGCAGATGCCGGAGATGGACGGCTTTGAAGCCACGCAGGCTATCCGCCAACAAGAAGTCATCACCGGCAAGCACCAGCCCATTATCGCGATGACGGCGCACGCCATGAAGGGCGATGAAGGACGCTGCCTGGCGGCGGGTATGGACGGCTATCTGCCAAAGCCGGTCAACCCGCAGCAACTCTTTGACGCCCTCCAGCTGGTACGCCCGGGCACCGACTACGACGACATTCCTCTAGACGAACGCTTGCACGCCGTGCCGGCATAAGCGGCCAGTCGCCGATGCGGCGAAGCCGGCCGGCCCTCTCGATTCCATCGACCCGCTGGGGGTGCGCGACAAATTTGTGGGTAACGTGGTTCGGTGTTATGGCCGTCATTCCCGGGAAAGCGGGCCGTCATTCCCGCGAAAGCGGGAATCCAGTCTGGCGTTTGGCGCTATGGACAAGCAGTTCTGCGTTTACATCCTGGCCAGCAAACGGAACGGCACGCTGTACATTGGGGTGACCTCACAGCTGGCAACG
>JACQVA010000033.1 GCA_016210005.1 Deltaproteobacteria bacterium
AGGCCACGAACTGCGCCATCCCCTGCTCCGCCAGCACCTTGGTGATCGCCGCCGTCAGTGTCGTCTTGCCGTGATCGATGTGTCCGATCGTCCCCACGTTCACGTGCGGCTTCTTGCGCTCAAATTTCTGCTTCGCCATGATCCACCTCCGTTAGCAGCGGCTCCCTCTTTCAAGCCCCCACGGCCCGCGCGGTGATCTCCTCCGAGATCATTTGCGGTACCGCTTCGTAGTGCGACGGTTGCATGGTGTAGGTCGCACGCCCTTGAGTCATCGACCGCAAGTCCGTGGCGTAGCCGAACATTTCCTTCAGTGGCACTTGGGCCGCCACCACTTGGGCACCGCCGCGCGGCTCCATCCCGCTGACGCGGCCGCGGCGGCCGTTGATATCACCAACCACGGGGCCAAGGAACTCCTCCGGCACCACCACCTCCACCGACATGATGGGCTCAAGCAGCACCGGTTTCGCCCGAGTCACGGCTTCCTTGAAGCACATCGAGGCGGCGACCCGAAAGGCCAATTCGCTGGAGTCGACCTCGTGATACGAGCCATCGAGCAGCGAAACCTTCACGTCCACGATGGGATAGCCGGCGAGGATGCCGCCTTCCAAAGCGTCACGGACCCCTTTCTCCACCGCCGGGATATACTCGCGCGGCACGGTACCGCCCTTGACGGCGTCGACGAACTCGAAGCCACCACCGGCCGGTTGGGGCTCGATCCGCAGCATCACGTGGCCGTACTGGCCGCGCCCGCCGGTCTGGCGCACATGTTTGTACTCGCGCTCGACAACCTTGCGGACGGTTTCCTTGTACGCCACCTGCGGCTTGCCGACGCTAGCGTCGACCTTGAACTCGCGCAGCAAGCGATCGACGATGATTTCCAGGTGCAGCTCGCCCATGCCGGCAATGATCGTTTGTCCGGTTTCCTTGTCGGTGCCGACGCGGAAAGAAGGGTCTTCCGTTGCCAGGCGCTGGAGGGAGACGCCCAGGCGTTCCTGGTCGGCCTTGGTCTTCGGCTCGATGGCGATGTGGATAACCGGGTCGGGAAATTCGATCGACTCGAGCACCACCGGGTGCTGATCATCCGACAAGGTGTCGCCGGTGGTCGTGTCACGCAAGCCGACCGCGGCCGCGATGTCACCGGCGTAGACCTCTTTGATCTCCTCGCGCTTGTTGGCGTGCATTTTCAGCAGCCGGCCGACGCGCTCCTTCTTGCCTTTGCTGGCATTGAAGACGTAGGAGCCGGAGTTCATCACGCCCGAGTAGACGCGAAAGAACGTCAGGCTGCCGACGAAGGGATCGCTCATGATCTTGAACGCGAGCGCGGCGAAGGGCTTGCTGTCGCTCGCCGGGCGCTCTTCGATGGCGCCGGTATCGGGGTTCACACCTTGAACGGCGGCGATATCCATGGGCGAGGGCAGGTAGTCAACGACGTCGTCGAGCAGGGGCTGGACACCCTTGTTCTTGAAGGCCGAGCCGCAGGCCACGGGAATGATCTTGATCGCCAGTGTCGCCGCGCGGATGCCTTTGCGCAGCTCGCTCTCGGAGATTTCTTTGCCTTCGAGGAATTTCTCCAGCAGCACCTCGTCACAGTCGGCAACCGCCTCGAGCAGTCCTTCGCGGTATTCCTCCGCCTGCGCGCGCAACTCAGCGGGGATCTCGTCGGTTCGGTAGCGGGCGCCGAGGCTATCGTCGTCCCACAGGATCGCCTTCATCGACACCAGGTCGATAATGCCACGGAAATGTTCTTCCTGGCCGATCGGCAACTGAATCGGGACGGCGTTGGCTTTGAGGCGCTCGCGAATCATCGTCACGCCACGGAAGAAGTCGGCGCCGACGCGGTCCATCTTGTTGATGAAGGCGATGCGCGGCACGCGGTACTTATCGGCCTGGCGCCACACCGTCTCCGACTGCGGCTCGACCCCACCGACCGAGCAGAACACGGCCACGGCGCCATCGAGCACGCGCAGTGAGCGTTCGACCTCGATGGTGAAGTCGACGTGGCCGGGAGTGTCGATGATGTTGACGCGGTGATCGCGCCAGAAGCAGGTTGTCGCCGCCGAGGTAATGGTGATGCCGCGCTCTTGCTCCTGGACCATCCAATCCATCGTGGCGGTGCCTTCGTGCACTTCACCGATCTTGTAGTTGATCCCGGTGTAGTACAGGATCCGCTCCGTCGTGGTGGTCTTGCCCGCATCGATGTGGGCCATGATCCCGATGTTGCGGGTCCGTTCCAGTGGGGTTTGGCGTGGCATATCTTCAGACGGCACGAGCGGCCCCTTGCGGGAACCGCTCGTGCACGCTCTCCTCAATTCCCGATAATACTTACCAGCGATAGTGCGCGAACGCTTTGTTCGCCTCCGCCATGCGGTGGGTGTCTTCCTTCTTCTTGATCGCCCCACCGCGCCCGTTGGCGGCGTCGATGACTTCGCCCGCGAGGCGCTCCGCCATCGACTTCTCACCCCGGCCACGGGCATTCTGGACCAGCCAACGCATTCCCAGTGACAAACGCCGGTTCGGCCGGACTTCCACCGGCACCTGGTAGGTGGCGCCACCGACGCGCCGGGAGCGCACCTCGACCACCGGCTTCACGTTATCGAGCGCGCGCTTGAAGATACCCAGGGCATCGTCCTTGGTTCGCGCCGCCACCAAGTCCAACGCTCCGTAGAGAATACCCTCGGCGGTGCTCTTCTTGCCCGAGAGCATCATCGAGTTGATGAACTTGGCCACCGTTCGGTCATGGAATTTCGGGTCGGGCAAGACTTCCCGACGCCGCACTTCACCTTTGCGCGGCATGCTTACACCAGCTCGCTCAGCCTACTTGGGCCGTTTGGCCCCGTACTTGGAGCGTCCCTGTTTGCGATCCTGGACCCCGATCGAGTCCAAGGTCCCGCGGATGATGTGATAACGAACGCCGGGCAGGTCTTTGACGCGTCCACCGCGCAGCAGCACCACCGAGTGCTCCTGCAGGTTATGCCCGATGCCCGGAATATAGGTAGTGACCTCGATGCCGTTGGTCAGCCGCACGCGCGCCACTTTACGCAACGCGGAGTTCGGCTTCTTCGGCGTCTGGGTATACACGCGCGTGCAGACCCCGCGCTTCTGCGGGGATCGCTGCAAGGCGGGCGCGGCGACCTTTCGCCGCTGCTTGGCGCGGCCCTGCTTCACTAGCTGGTTGATTGTCGGCATCCGGTACCTGATTGCTTGGGCTTATTCGGTCGAAAAAGAAGATGAGTATTTACGCAAACATGCTCGCTGTGTCAAGGTCAGCCCTCGCTCGCCTCGGCCACGACCGGCACGGGTTCCTCGTCGCCCACCCCTTCGGGCTGCTCGGCCACCAACTCCATCCGGGCGTAAGCTGATACGCCGGTTCCCGCCGGGATCAGCCGGCCCATAATGACGTTCTCTTTGAGCCCAACCAGGTGATCGACCTTGCCGTTGATGGAGGCTTCGGTCAGGACCTTGGTAGTCTCTTGGAATGAGGCCGCCGAGATGAAGCTTTCGGTCGACAGGCTGGCCTTGGTGATCCCCAGCAGCAACGGCTCGGCGATCGCCGGTTCGCCGCTGCGGGCCAGCACTTTGCCGTTCTCTTCCTCGAAGCGCCACTTCTCTATCTGGTCGCCGATGAGGAAATCGCTGTCGCCGACCTCTTTGATACGGACACGGCGCAGCATTTGGCGCACAATCACCTCGATGTGCTTATCGTTGATCCGCACACCTTGCAGGCGGTAGATTTCCTGGACCTCATCGACCAGGTATTTCGCCAGCGCCTTCTCGCCCAGAATCGTCAGAATGTCGTGCGGGTTCGACGACCCGTCCATCAGCGCCTCGCCGGCGCGCACCTGATCGCCTTCGTGGACGCTGATGTGCTTACCTTTTGGAATGAGGTACTCGCGCGGCTCGCCGACCTCGGGCGTAACCACCACCTTACGTTTGCCCTTGGTGTCCTTGCCGAACGAGATGGTACCGTCGATCTCGCTGATGACGGCGAACTCCTTCGGCTTGCGGGCCTCGAACAGTTCAGCCACCCGCGGCAAACCACCGGTGATGTCCTTGGTCTTGGTGGTTTCGCGGGGGATCTTGGCGATCACGTCACCGGCGGAAACCTTCTGCCCTTCGCCGACGTGGATGTGGGCCCCGACGGGGAGCTGATAGCGCGCGTACGACTCTGACGACGGCAGTTTCAACGTATGCCCCTGGTCGTCTTTGATCGAGACGCGCGGGCGCTTGTCGAGGTCCTTGCAGTCGATGATTACCTTGGTGGACAACCCCGTGCGTTCGTCGACTTTTTCTTCGATGGTGACCCCATCGAGCAGATCACCGAACTTCACCGTACCGCTGACTTCGGTCAGAATCGGCAGGGTGTAGGGGTCCCACTCGGCGAGCAGGTCGCCGCTCTTGATGCGGGCGCCATCGCGCTTCTTGACCTTGGCGCCGTAAACGATGCGATAGCGCTCGCGCTCGCGTTCCCGGCCCGGTTCCGGGATTTCCACGATGGCGATCTCACCGTTGCGGTTCATCACCACCAGGTCGCCGTCGCGGTTGGTGACGGTGGCCAGGTTGATGAACTTGACGCTGCCGTCATTGCGGGCTTCGAGGGTGGTTTGTTCCGCCCGGCGGCTGGCGGTACCGCCGATATGGAAGGTCCGCATGGTGAGCTGGGTACCGGGCTCGCCGATCGACTGGGCTGCGATCACACCGATAGCTTCGCCCAAGTTGACCATGTGGCCGCGGGCCAGGTCACGTCCGTAGCAGCGGATGCACACGCCGCGGCGCGACTGGCAAGTCAGCACCGAACGGATCTTGACGCGCTCGAGGCCGGACTCCTCGATTGCTTTGACTTTCTCTTCGTCGATTTCCTCGTTGGCCTGCACCAGGACATCATTGGTGAAGGGATCGCGGATATCCTCCAAGGCGACGCGGCCGAGCACTCGGTCGCCCAGGCCTTCGATGATTTCTCCGCCCTCGACCAGCGGGGCGATCTCGATCCCGTCGATGCTGCCGCAGTCATCTTCGGTGATGATCGAATCCTGCGCCACGTCGACCAGCCGGCGGGTCAAGTAGCCCGAGTTGGCGGTCTTCAGGGCGGTGTCCGCCAAGCCCTTGCGGGCGCCGTGGGTCGAGATGAAGTACTGCAAGACGGTGAGGCCTTCGCGGAAGTTGGCAGTGATCGGGGTTTCGATGATCTCGCCGGAAGGTTTCGCCATCAGGCCGCGCATACCGGCGAGTTGGCGAATCTGCTGGGCGCTGCCGCGCGCCCCGGAATCGGCCATCATGAAGATGGGGTTGAAGCTGGCGATGGTGTGTTTGTGGCCCTTGTCATCGGTGGCGGTTTGGGTGCCCAGCGCCCGCATCATCTCGTCGGCGATGCGATCAGTCACTTCGGCCCAGATATCAACGACCTTGTTGTAGCGTTCACCGTCTGTGATCAGCCCCTTATTGTACTGCTCCTCGATCTCGCGAACCTCGCCGTTGGCTTCATCGAGCAGCTTGGCCTTGTTGGCCGGGATCATCATGTCGCGAATAGAGATGGAGATGCCGGCGCGGGTTGCGTATTCGTAACCGAGGTCCTTGAGCTTGTCGGCAAAGATAACCGTCGCCTTGTTGCCGGAGTAACGGTAGGAAAGGTCGATCAGGGTTCCCAGCTCCTTCTTTTTCATGACCCGGTTGACGGCGGAGAAAGGGATCTCCGCGGGCACGATCTCGTACAGCAACACACGGCCGGCGGTGGTCTCGATGCGCTCGCCGTTGTAACGCACGTTGATCGGCGCCTGGAGTTCGACCTCGCCCTGGTCGTAAGCGATGCGAACTTCCTCGAAGCTGGCGAAGCGCTTGCCGGCACCGCGCGCGGTGCTGCGCTCGCGGGTGATGTAATAGAGCCCGAGCACGATGTCTTGCGTCGGCACGATGATGGGTTTGCCGTGCGCCGGCGAGAGGATGTTGTTGGTCGACATCATCAACGCGCGGGCTTCCACCTGCGCCTCCACCGACAAGGGCACGTGCACCGCCATCTGGTCGCCGTCGAAGTCGGCGTTGTAGGCGGCGCACACCAGGGGATGCAATTGGATGGCCTTGCCTTCGATCAGGATCGGCTCGAAGGCTTGAATGCCGAGTCGATGCAGAGTGGGGGCACGATTGAGCAGCACTGGGTGTTCGCGGATCACCTCATCGAGAATGTCCCAGACCTCGGGCCCTTCCTTTTCGACCATCTTCTTAGCGCTCTTGATGGTGGTTACGAATCCGCGCTCTTCCAGCTTGTTGTAGATGAAGGGCTTGAACAGCTCGAGCGCCATCTTCTTGGGCAGCCCGCACTGGTGCAGTCGCAGCTCCGGACCGACGACGATGACCGAGCGGCCGGAGTAATCGACGCGCTTGCCGAGCAAGTTCTGGCGGAAGCGGCCGGTCTTGCCCTTGAGCATGTCGGAGAGCGACTTCAGCGGCCGTTTGTTCGGCCCGGTGATGGCGCGGCCACGGCGGCCGTTATCGAACAAGGCGTCGACGGCCTCTTGCAGCATGCGCTTTTCGTTGCGGATGATGATATCCGGCGCGCTCAGCTCCATCAGCCGCTTGAGGCGGTTGTTACGGTTGATCACGCGGCGATAGAGGTCGTTGAGGTCCGAGGTGGCAAAGCGGCCGCCGTCGAGCGGCACCAGCGGGCGCAGATCGGGTGGAATCACGGGGATGCTCTCCATGATCATCCACTCCGGCCGATTGCCCGATTGCTTGAAGGCGGTCATGACCTTCAGGCGCTTGGCGATCTTCTTGCGTTTGGCCTCGCTGGTGGCCTCGCGCATCTCGATGCGCAGCTCGTCGGACACGGGTTCGACGTCGATGTCCTTGAGCAGCTTGCGAATGGCCTCGGCCCCCATCTCGGCCTCGAAGCCCTCGCCGAATTCCTCGCGGGCCTTGCGGTAACGTTGCTCGCTGAGCAGCTCCTTATATTGCAGTGGGGTCTTGCCCGGCTGCGTCACAACGTAGCATTCGAAATAGAGGACCTTCTCGAGTTCCTTCAGAGTCATGTCGAGCAAGGTACCGATGCGGCTGGGCAGGCTCTTGAGAAACCAGATGTGCGCCACCGGCGTGGCCAGGTCGATGTGACCCATGCGCTCGCGGCGCACCTTGGACTGGATCACCTCGACGCCGCACTTCTCGCACACCACGCCGCGATGGCGCATGCGCTTGTACTTGCCGCAGTTGCACTCGTAATCCTTGGTCGGCCCGAAGATCTTGGCGCAGAACAGACCATCGCGCTCGGGCTTGAAGGTGCGGTAATTGATGGTCTCCGGCTTGCGCACTTCACCGTGCGACCACGAGCGGATCCGATCGGGTGAGGCCAGAGCGATGCGCAGCGCGTTGAAGCTGAGCGGATTCTTCGGTTTCTCGAAGAGGGTGAAGAGATCTTCCATGGTTACTCTCCTCCGTGCATCCCAGGTCGTCGTTACGACGCCTGCGCCGGCTTCTCCTCGACCAACTCGACATCGAGCGCTAGGCTTTGCAGCTCCTTCACCATGACGTTGAAGGATTCCGGCAAGCCGGGCTCGAGTACGTTCTCGCCCTTGACGATCGCCTCGTACATGCGCGTGCGTCCGGCCACGTCGTCCGACTTGACCGTGAGCATTTCCTGCAGCGTATAGGCGGCGCCGTAGGATTCGAGCGCCCACACCTCCATCTCGCCCAGCCGCTGACCGCCGAACTGCGCCTTGCCGCCCAGGGGCTGCTGCGTGACCAGCGAGTAGGGTCCGGTCGAACGGGCGTGGATCTTGTCGTCCACCAGGTGATGGAGCTTCATCATGTACATGACGCCAACGGTCACCGGCTGATCGAAGGCTTCGCCGGTACGCCCGTCGCGCAGGCGGGCTTGCGCGGTTTCCGGCAAGCCCGCGCGGCTGAGCAAGCTGAAGATCTCGTTTTCGGAGGCGCCATCAAACACCGGCGAGGCCACATGGACCCCGCGGCGCGACTTCTGCGCCAGCTTGATCACGTCCTCGTCCTTCACGCCGTCGACGAAATCGCCGAACTCCTTGCCGTAGACTTCTTTCAGTCTGCGGCGCAGAGCGCCGACGCTGGCCGTACCGTCCTCCAACTCGTCGCGGATTTGTGCCCCCAGGCTCAGCGCCGCCCAGCCCAAGTGGGTTTCGAGGATCTGGCCGACGTTCATACGCGAGGGGACACCGAGCGGGTTGAGCACAATGTCGATCGGTGTGCCCTCTTCCAGGTAGGGCATGTCCTCTTCCGGCAAGACGCGCGACAGCACTCCCTTGTTGCCGTGCCGGCCCGCCATCTTGTCGCCGACTTGTAGCTTGCGTTTGATGGCGACGAACACCTTGACCATCTTGATCACGCCCGGGGGCAGTTCATCGCCGGCCTTGAGGCGATCGATCTTCTCCTGGAAGGCCATGCGAATCAGCGAGATCTGCTCCTGCATCGCCTCCGCGACGCGGCCGAGTTCTTCTTCTGCCTTCTCGTCACCGATCTTGATTTCGCCCCACAGCGAGGTTGGGATCTCGTCGAGATCCTCGGCCGCAATCGTATGCCCCTTCTGCAGCAGCACCTTGCGCTGATCATCCGCCAGCCGCCCCGTGGTGGTCTTGCCGACGATCAGCTTCTTCACCTTGCGCATGGTGGATTCTTTGATGATGCGCTGCTCGTCCTGTTGATCCTTCTTCAGCTTGGCGGCCTGTTCTTCTTCGATCAGGCGACTGCGCTCATCCTTGGAGACGCCCTTGCGTGAGAACACGCGGGCGTTGATGACGATGCCCTCCACGCCCGGCGGCACCTTCAGCGAGGTATCGCGCACCTCGCCGGCCTTTTCGCCGAAGATGGCGCGCAACAGCTTCTCTTCGGGTGAGAGCTGGGTCTCACCTTTGGGCGTGATCTTGCCGACCAGGATATCGCCCGGGCGCACCTCGGCCCCGATGCGGATGATGCCGCTCTCATCGAGGTCCTTCAGTGCTTCCTCGCCCACGTTGGGAATGTCGCGGGTTATCTCTTCCGGCCCCAACTTCGTGTCACGGGCGACGCACTCGAACTCCTCGATGTGCACGGAGGTGAAGTAATCGTCCTTCACCACCCGCTCGCTGATGAGGATGGCGTCCTCGAAGTTGTAGCCGCCCCAGGGCATGAAGGCCACGCGGATGTTGCGGCCGAGGGCGAGTTCGCCCATTTCGGTCGAGGCCCCGTCGGCGATCACGTCGCCGGCGCTGACGCGATCGCCGTCCAAGACGATCGGCCGCTGATTGATGCAGGTGTTCTGGTTGGAGCGCTGGTACTTGACGAGATTATAGATATCCACGCCGGCGTCACGCCCGGAGCCGCTGGGCTTGTCCGCCTTCACCACGATGCGAGTGGCATCGACGCTCTCGACCACCCCGTCACGCTTGGCCACCACGGTGACGCCGGAATCGCGGGCAACGACCTTTTCCATGCCGGTACCGACCAGCGGGGCATCCGTGCGCAGCAGCGGCACGGCTTGCCTTTGCATGTTCGAGCCCATCAGGGCGCGGTTGGCGTCGTCGTTTTCGAGGAACGGGATCAGCGATGCGGCCACGCTCACCAACTGGTTTGGCGACACGTCCATGTACTCGACTTGTTCCGGCCGCACCATGGTGAACTCGCCGCCGATGCGCGCCGACACCAAGTCCGCGCTGAAGTGCCCGCGGGCATCGATCGGCGCGTTGGCCTGGGCGATCACGTGCTCCTCCTCCTCCAGCGCCGAGAGGTAGCGGATGCGTTCACTCACGCGTCCGTTCTCGACTTCGCGATAGGGGGTCTCGACGAAGCCGAATTCGTTGACTCGCGCGTAGGTGGAAAGCGATGCGATCAGGCCGATGTTCGGGCCTTCGGGGGTTTCGATCGGGCAGACGCGGCCGTAATGGGTCGGGTGCACGTCGCGCACCTCGAACCCGGCGCGCTCGCGGGTCAAACCACCGGGACCGAGAGCGGAGAGGCGCCGCTTGTGGGTGATCTCGGACAGCGGGTTGGTTTGGTCCATGAACTGGGACAGCTGGCTGGAGCCGAAGAACTCCTTGACCACTGCGGACACCGGCTTGTAGTTGATCAGCTCCTGCGGCATCAGTGTCTCGATGTCTTGCAGGCTCATGCGTTCTTTGATGGCGCGCTCCATGCGCACCAAGCCGATGCGGTACTGATTCTCGACCAGTTCGCCCACCGCGCGCACGCGCCGGTTGCCGAGGTGGTCGATATCGTCGATGGTACCGTTGCCGTTCTTCAGCTCGATCAGGTAGCGCACTACCTCGAGGATGTCTTCGCGCCGCAGCGTTCCCTGATCCAGCGGCACCCCGAGCTTGAGTTTGTGGTTGAGCTTGAGCCGGCCGACGCGGGAGAGGTCGTAGCGCTCGGGATTGAAAAAGAGGTTATTGAAGAAGGTCGTCGCGGTCTCGATCGTGGGCGGGTCGCCCGGGCGCAGCCGCTTGTAGATCTCGACGATCGCCTCTTCGGGCGAGCTGATCTTGTCTTGCAGCAAGGTATCTCGCAGGGGCGGGCCGATGTGGCTGTCATCGAGAAAGAGCACCTGGATTTCGGTGATGCCGCGTTCACGCAGTCGATCGAAGCGGTCGGTGGTCAGTTCCTGGTTGCACTCGATCAACACTTCGCCGGTCTTGGGGTCGGCCACGTCATGCGCAGCCACGCGGCCGATCAGCTCTTCGAGGGTAATGGGTATTTCGGAGACCCCCGCCGCTTCCATCTGCTTGAGCGCACCCTTGGTGATCTTGCGGCCTTCTTTGACGATCAGTTCGTTATTGGCGCCGCGGATATCACGCGTCGCTTTGACGTTGAGCAGCTGATCGGCCTTGAAGACCTTGGCGATCTTGCGTCCGTCGAAAAGGACGGTGTCGGACTTGTAGAAGTAGTTGAGCAAGTCCTCGGCGGTCATGCCCAGGGCACGCAGCAAGACGGTGGCGTGGAATTTCCGCCGGCGATCGATGCGCACGTAAAGGATGTCGCGCGGATCGAACTCGAAATCGATCCACGAGCCCCGGTAGGGAATAATCCGCGCCGAGTACAGCAACTTGCCACTGGCGTGGGTCTTGCCCTTGTCGTGGTCGAAGAACACACCGGGGGAGCGGTGGAGTTGGCTGACGATGACCCGCTCGGTGCCGTTGATCATGAAGGTGCCGTTTTCGGTCATCAACGGGATCTCCCCGAAGTAGACCTCCTGCTCCTTGACGTTCTTGATCGAGCGGGCCCCGGTTTGCGGGTCGACTTCCCAGATCACCAACTGGATTGTCACCTTGTGCGGCGCGGCGAAGGTCATGCCGCGCTCGTGACATTCATCGACGGAGTACTTCGGCTCTCCTAGCGAGTAGCTGACGAACTCCAGCGACGCGGTCTCATTGAAGTCCTTGATCGGGAAGACGGACTTGAAGACGCCCTGGAGGCCGTGGTCCTGCCGCTCGCTGGGCGGGACGTTGCGCTGCAGGAACTCCTCGTAGGACCGTTTTTGGATCTCGATCAAGTTCGGAATGTCGACAATCTTCTTGATCTTGCCGAAGTTCCGGCGAAACCGAAGATTATTGGGGATCTGAGAACTCATTGCGACTCCTCTGCTGCGTGCTGCAAAGTGGGAGTAGCGAAGTTATTTGAGTTCGACCGTACCGCCCGCCTCTTCGATCTTCTTCTTCATCTCTTCCGCCTGGGCTTTGCTGACGCCCTCTTTCACGGGCTTCGGCGCGCCGTCAACGAGGTCTTTGGCTTCCTTGAGGCCCAGGCTGGTGAGCTCACGGATGACCTTGATCACCTGGATCTTCTTGTCGCCGGCGCCTGAAAGCACCACCGTGAACTCGTCCTTCTCCGGCGCCTCCGCCGCGGCGGCACCGCCGCCCGCGGCTGCCGGGCCGGCGGCCACCACGGCCGCAGCGGCGGCCTCGATGCCGTAGTTGACCTTCAGGTAGTCGCCCAGCTCTTGCGCCTTAAGCAGCGTCAGGGCGACGATCTTGTCGCCGATCTCTTTGACCTCGCTGGACCATTCGTGTGCTTCGGACATGT
Organism: Deltaproteobacteria bacterium; assembly: GCA_016210005.1. Taxonomy (NCBI): domain Bacteria; kingdom Pseudomonadati; phylum Myxococcota; class Myxococcia; species Deltaproteobacteria bacterium. Next base: position 12,004 of record JACQVA010000033.1, read on the forward strand.
TCTCCTCCGTCTCTTTGTGGCTCGTCGCTCTTTACTCAGCCGCCGGCGCAGCAGCGCCGGCTTCTGCTTGTTTCTGTTTGACTAAGGCTTCGATCGCGCCGGCGATGCGGCTCGCCGGCTGTTTCATCGCCGCGACCACGCGGGCACCCGGCGCCTTGGCCATCGCCACCACGCGCGCGCGCAGGGCCTCGATCGAGGGCATCGTGGCCAGGGCTTTTACTTGCGCCGCGACCATGGGCTGCCCTTCTAAGGCGCCGCCTTTGATCGCAAGCGCAGCGTTGGACTCCTCGACGAACTTCACCAGCGCCTTGGTCACCGCCACCGGATCGCTGTAGCCGAACACCAAGCTGGTCGGCCCCTCGAATAGCGAGTCCAGCTTGGTATACGCCGTTTCTCGGATGGCGCGGCGGGCGAGGGTGTTCTTCGGCACTTTGTACTCACCGCCGGCGGCGCGAATGGTGCGGCGCAGCTTGGTGACCTGGGCGACCGTCAGCCCTTTCGGAATTGCCACCAGGGCTACGGCCGCGCGCTGGAAGCGCTCCTGTAACTGGGCCACAGTGTCGGCTTTTTCTGCGCGATTCACTTCCGCCTCCTCACGCAGCCAGAGTGCGCGTCGCCAGCGGGTCGACTTTCACGCCCGGGCTCATGGTCGCTGACACGGCTACACTGACCAAGTAGTTGCCTTTGGCAGCGGCCGGTTTGGCTTTGATCAGGCTGCTCAGCAACGTCGAAGCATTTTCAAGCAATCGTTCGGGGCCGAAGGAACGCTTGCCGATGGGCACGTGAACGATCCCGGCTTTCTCGACCCGATACTCGACCTTGCCGGCCTTCAGCTCGCTGACGGCCTTGGCCACATCGAAGGTGACGGTACCCACTTTAGGGTTCGGCATCAGGCCGCGTGGCCCCAGCACCTTCCCGATACGTCCGACCAATCCCATCATATCGGGAGTCGCGATTGCCTTGTCGAATTCCAGCCAACCTTCTTCGCTGATCTTCTTCACCAGCTCTTCGCCGCCGACCACGTCGGCGCCGGCCTCGCGCGCCTCGCGTTCCTTCTCGCCCTTGGCGAAGACGGCCACGCGCACCGACTTGCCGGTGCCGTGCGGCAGCACCACGGTGCCGCGCACGTTCTGGTCGGCCTGGCGCGGATCGACCCCGAGTCGGACGGCCATTTCCACCGTTTCATCGAACTTGGGTGCCGGGCAACTCATCAGCACCTTGATCGCATCGGCCAGCGGGTACCGCTTACTCCGATCCACCAACTTGCTCGCCGCAACGAGACGCTTTCCGATTCTCGCCATTGCTGCTTCCTTTTGCTTACTCAACGACCTCGAGGCCCATACTGCGGGCCGCGCCCTCGACGGTCCGCATTGCGGCCTCGATGCTCTCCGCCGTCAGGTCGGGCATTTTGAGCTGAGCGATCTCGCGCACCTGAGCCCTAGTGACCTTGCCGACCTTCTTCTTATTCGGCTCACCCGAACCCTTTTCGATGCCGGCGGCGCGTTTGAGCAGAATCGCGGCCGGGGGCGTCTTGAGGATGAAGGTGAACGAGCGATCGGCGTAAACCGTAATGATGACGGGGATAACCAGCCCGGCTTGGGCCTGCGTCTGGGCGTTGAACGCCTTGCAGAACTCCATAATGTTGACGCCGCGCTGGCCGAGGGCCGGGCCCACCGGTGGGCTGGGGTTGGCCTGCCCGGCAGGAATCTGGAGCTTAATTTCCGCGATAACCTTCTTTGCCACCGTTCACTCCCGTCGTCGCCACCACGCTCAGGCTTTCTCAACCTGAACGAAGTCGAGTTCCACTGGCGTTGCCCGCCCAAAAATGCTGATCAAGACCCGCAGCTTGCCCTTGTCGGGCTTCACCTCTTCCACAACCCCGTTGAAGTCCTGGAATGGCCCATCTACCACCTTGACGCTCTCGCCAGATTCGAAGAGCACCTTGGGTTTCGCCCGCAACGCGCCCTCGGCCATTTGGTTGGTGATCTCGCGAACTTCCTGCTCACTGACAGCGGCCGGCTGGGTTGCCCCGCCGACGAAGCCGGTCACCTTAGGCGTACCCTTGACGATGTGCCAGGTCTCGTCGTTCAACTCCATCTGCACGAGCATGTAGCCGGGGAAGAACTTGCGCGATGAGGTCTTCTTGCGGCCTTTGACCAGCTCCACCACCTTCTCGGCCGGCACCAAGACCTCGCCGAAGCAGTCCTGCTTACCGAGCGCGCGCACCCGTTCCTCGAGCGCCGCCTTGGCCTTTTGCTCGTAGCCGGAATACGTGTGGACGACATACCACTGCTTGGCCATAGGCACGTCACCTGCTCAGAATGAGGTGCACCAGGTGGGACACCACGAAGTCGACGAGACCAAGGTAGACGGCCATGAGGATGGTGATCGCCAGCACCACGGTGGTGGCAGCGGTTGCCTCCTTGCGAGTGGGCCAGTGGACCTTGCGTAGCTCCACCGCCACCTCTTGGAGGAAATTGACGGAGCGAGGGACCACCTCGCGGGCTTTATCTATCTGCTCTTGCAGCGCCATGGCGTTTTCTTCGACGAGCGGGTCAGGCAGGGCTCGAACCTGCAACCCCCGGATTTGGAGTCCGGTGCTCTACCAATTAGAGCTACTGACCCGACACGACACCCGACAGGGGGGCACGCGCTCGCGCCACCCTGTGCGTCGTCCAGCTCTCACGTCAGATCTTAGTCTCCTTGTGCAGGGTGTGCGTCCGACACGCCGGGCAGAACTTGCGCAACGCCAGCTTCTCGGTCGTCCGCTTCTTATTCTTGGTGCCGGTGTAATTGCGCCGCTTGCATTGGTCGCACTGAAAATTGATGAGGTCGCGCATCGCTGCCCCTTCTTATGCCAGGATCTTGGTGACGACGCCAGCACCGACGGTGCGGCCGCCTTCGCGGATGGCAAAGCGCAGCCCTTCGTCCATCGCAATCGGCGTGATCAGCTCGATGGCCAGCTTGACGTTGTCCCCGGGCATCACCATCTCCGTCCCCGCAGGCAACGTCGCCACC